>NZ_AUPZ01000013.1 GCF_000445475.1 Sulfurimonas hongkongensis | reverse complement strand
TTACAACAACAATAATTAAACGTTTAGAAATCACCATTTTGTGAATTTTAAAGCTTCACATCTCTTTCTAAAATATATGATGTCAAGACTACGATTACTAAATGCTTTGTTATGCTTATTATGGTATTATTTCAAATATTATTTTAGGATATTATATGAAAGAATATATAAAAGATCAGATTAAAAAATCTTATGAAACAAAAAAAGCTATCTATGAAAATGATGAGTTGCTAGGCAAAATTGAGCAAGTAGCTAAACTTTGTGTAGAACTATATAGATGCAAAAATAAGACTATTTTAGCTGGTAATGGTGGTAGTGCTGCTGATGCACAACATATCGCTGCTGAGCTTGTAGGCAGATATGGTTTTGATAGACCATCTTTGCCTTCTTTATCTCTTACCACTGATACTTCAAATCTTACTGCTATTGGAAATGATTATGGATATGATAAAGTTTTTTCTCGTCAACTAGAGGGTATGGGGCAAGATGGGGATATCTTCATAGGCATATCTACATCAGGAAACTCTTTAAATATTATCAACGCTTTTAAGGTAGCAAAAGAAAAAAATATCAAAACAGTAGCCTTGGTCGGACGTGATGGCGGAGAGATGGCAAAGTTAGCTGATGTTGCTATCATCATTCCCTCAGATGCTACTCCTAGAATACAAGAGTCTCATATACTTATAGGTCATATACTTTGTGATATTATCGAAAAAGAGATATTTGGCGAAGGTGTAGCAAAATAGTCTATGAAGAGGGCACTTTTTCTTGACCGTGATGGTGTTATAAATGTTGAAAAAGGCTATCTACACAAGATAGAAGATTTTGAGTTTATAGATGGCATATTTGAAGTATGTAAATACTATCAACAACTTGGATTTATCATAGTTGTTGTAACAAATCAATCTGGAATTGCAAGGGGTTATTATACGCAAAAAGATTTTAAAATTTTAACTTCTTGGATGATAGGTGAGTTTTTAAAGCAAGATATAGTTATATCAAAAGTCTATCATTGTCCACATCATCCTAAAATTTCTGGCAAATGCAGTTGTAGAAAACCAAATCCTGGCATGCTCATTCAGGCAAGCAAAGACTTGGATATAGACTTATCTAAGTCAATTATCATAGGGGATAAAGAAAGAGATATAGAAGCAGGGCTTGCTGCTGGTTTGAAGTGTACTTATCTTTTTGATGAATCAAAGAGTATTAAAGTATCAAAAGCAAGTAAAATCATCTCAAAACTCAAGGATATTTATGATGTTAATTCTAAATAGTGGTGGAACATTTAATAAAATATACAACTCCAAAAACGGAGAGTTAGAGATACCTTATAATAATGAAGTTATAGAAAAAATTTTGCAAAGTGCTGATTTTGATTATAGCCTAGCTGGTGTAGTTTATAAAGATAGTCTTGATATGGATATGAGCGATAGAAAGATGTTAGCAAGCATAATAATGGAGTCTGTTGATAATAGTTTTATAATAGTTCATGGAACTGATACTATGGATATTACAGCTGAATTTTTATCTGAGATATTTGAAGATAGAAAAATTATACTTACAGGTGCTATGAGACCTTTTGAGGTAGATAATATAGAAGCTACACTTAATCTTGGTATGGCTATAGGATTTCTTAAAGCAAAACCTCAAAATGGTGTATATATCTGTATGAATGGTTTGGTTGAATTATCCAAAAATATAGTAAAAAATAGATCTTTAGGAAAGTTTGAACTTGTCAAATAAAGTAGCTTGTAGTCATTGTCATCTTGAATTTGATGAGACTGTTATGATAAAAGATAATGATCACTACTTTTGCTGTAATGGTTGTCAGGGTGTTTTTAAACTTCTTAGCGATGAAGGATTTAATGGCTTCTATGATAAAACTGCAAATATAAAACTGTCACCTCCTCTTGAGAAGTTCGAATCTTCATCATCTTTTGATAGTGAGTCTTTTAGAGATACTTTTGTAAAGATAAATAGTGATGGGTTTAATGAAGTGTCACTTATTATACAAGGTATTCACTGCTCAGCCTGTGTCTGGTTAAATGAAAAAGCTCTTCATAAGATGGATGGGGTTATAGAAGCAAATATCAACTTTACTAACAATAAAGCAACTGTAGTCTGGGCAGAAGATGTTGTAAAACTATCTGTTATTATAGAGATGATTCGCTCTATTGGGTATGATGCTTTTGCTTATGATTCTTCAGTACAAGAAGATTATGCAAATAAAGAGAGAAGAGCATACTACTTAAAGATGGCAGTAGCAGTTTTTGCATCTATGAATATTATGTGGATAGCTGTGGCTCAATATGCTGGATATTTTTCAGGAATCACTCAAGATATTAAGACGATTTTAAATATTGCTGAATGGATTCTAGCTACTCCTGTACTTTTTTATAGTGGATGGGTTTTCTTTAGAGGTGCATATTATGGACTGAAAAACAAAGTTGTAAACATGGACCTCATGGTAGCAACTGGGGCTTTACTTACATATATATACTCCATCTATATTACTGTAACAGAGTATGGAGAGGCATATTTTGACTCTGTTAGTATGATTATAACTTTTGTATTGATAGGAAAATTTTTAGAAGTTTTAAGTAAGAAAAATGCGGCAGATACTCTAGATATTATCGGTAGAAATATTCCTAGTGAGATTAAGATATTGGTAGGTGATACTATTGTTGCTTGTAAGTTAGAGAATGTAAAAGTTGGAGATATTGTAGTTGTTTCATCAGGTGAGAGAGTTTTGCTTGATGGAAAAATTATAAAAGGTCAAGGATCTTTTGATGAGTCTAACCTAACAGGGGAGAGTGAACCGATATATAAAAATATTGGGGACACTGTTATTAGTGGAACAACAAGTATAGATGCAGATATTTATTTTCGTGCAACAA
Organism: Sulfurimonas hongkongensis; assembly: GCF_000445475.1. Taxonomy (NCBI): domain Bacteria; kingdom Pseudomonadati; phylum Campylobacterota; class Epsilonproteobacteria; order Campylobacterales; family Sulfurimonadaceae; genus Sulfurimonas; species Sulfurimonas hongkongensis. The sequence goes on along the minus strand of NZ_AUPZ01000013.1, from coordinate 291,031 downwards.
AAGACTTTAAACACTCAACCCTCTCAAATCTTGTTACTCTACTTGAATCTGCAATAAATAAAAAACCAAAAATACAACAGCTTGCAAACAGACTCTCAGAACATTTTTCTTCCATCATACTCGGCTTTAGTTTTTTAACATTTCTTGTATGGTTTGTAATGGGTAATGGTTTTGAGACTTCTTTTATGATAGGTATCTCGGTTATTATTATAGCATGCCCTTGTGCTTTAGCTCTTGCTACTCCAGTTGCTACGCTTGTTGGGCTAAATCTTGGTGCAAAAAGGGGCATCCTCTTTAAAGAAGCTGCCCAAATTGAGACTATGGCAAAGGTTGATACTTTAGTTCTTGATAAAACAGGCACTATAACTGTTGGAAAGCCAGAGGTTGTAAGAGAAAATATTTTTGAAGAGTTTGACAAAAAGTTGTTGTACTCTCTTGTAAAGCTCTCAAAGCATCCCGTTGCATCTGGAATTTGTAGATATTTAGAGAGTAAGGATGAGAGTTTAAAAGAAGTTTTATTTGACGAGTTTTCTCAAATACCAGCTTGTGGTATAAAAGCAAAATATCAAAACAAAGAGATACTTGGCGGGAATCTTAAACTTTTAGAGAAACATGAGATAAATATGGATTTTGCAAGCGATAATACGGTTTTTTACTTCGCTATTGATAAAAAAATTGTATGCATATATGAGTTAAGTGATAAGATAAAAGAAGATGCACAAGAGCTTATAGCTGAGATGCAAAAGAGAAATATAAGTGTCGTTATGCTAACAGGCGACAATGAAAAGAGTGCTAAAAGCGTGGCAAGCAGAGTTGGAATTAGTGAATTGTACTATGAGCAAACTCCAGAAGATAAGTCTAAGTTTATAGAGTCTCTTCATGCAAAAAATAGAAGTGTTGTGATGGTTGGGGATGGAGTTAATGATATCCTAGCACTTACAAGATCTGATATTGGGATTGTGATGGGAAGTGGAAGCGATATAGCTGTAGAGATTGGCGATGTTGTTTTACTCAATGACTCACTAACTTCACTAAGAGATGCATTTAAGATTAGTAAAATAACTTTTGGGCTTATAAAGCAAAACCTATTTATATCTTTAGTCTATAATGCCATTACTATTCCACTTGCTATGGCTGGTTATGTTATCCCGCTTGTAGCTGCAATATCGATGTCTCTTAGTTCTCTTTTAGTTGTAGGCAATTCTATGAGAATAAAATACAAATTTAAACAAAAATAATATAAAGGTGAGGAATGAGTAACTGGGTAATAGCTATGATGCTAGGGGCTTCCATCTTTTTGGGAGCTATCGCACTCTTTGCATTTTTGTGGGCCATAAAAAGTGGACAGTTCGATGATGAAGAGAAGTTTTTAAATGCAGCAAAGTTCGATGGAGAAGATGAACTAAATGATGCATATAAACAAGAGCAAAAGAAAAAAGCTTTGAAAAAAGAGTATCGACCTGAATAATAAGAAATTTGTAAAGTAAAATGTGAAGTATGTTAAAAAAACTGCTCAAAAAGAGCAGTTTCGAAGATAAATTATTTACCTATTGTTTGTGCGAAAGCTTCTAACTCTTCGTCAGAGTATTTAGCTACTTGACCTTTCATAAGACCCTTCATTGGACCACCGTAACTACCATCTTTGTACCCCTTAAGAGAAGCTGCAATCTCAGCGTGTGTCATTTCAGAGACATTTTTAGATTTTCCTAGAGCTGCCTTACTCCAGTCAGCACCATGACAAGAAGTACAAGCTTTTGCGTTTACTGCTGCCATAGATGCTGTTGCTAATGCTAAAGAAGCTACTGTAGCGATTACGATTTTTTTCATTTTTTTTCCTTAAAGATTAATTTTCGGCTCAATTATAGTGCGTTGAGTCTTAAATACTTGTTAATGAAGGATAGTGTATCATTTTATTAAAATAATATGATAATGGATGAGTAGATGAGATACATAGAAGATGATTTAAAAGACAAAACGATTTTAATAACAGGTGGAGCTGGATTTATAGGTTCAAACTTAGCTTTTTACTTTCAAAACAACCATCCAGATGCGAAAGTAGTTGTTCTTGATAGCTTTAGAAGCTCTTGTGTGCTATCAAATGGAAATTTAAAGAGTTTTGGACATTTTAAAAACCTTATAGGATTTAGTGGAGAGATAATAAGTGGAGATATTAATGATAAAGATTTACTTCTGGATTTGGAAATAAACTACAAGTTTGATTATATCTTTCATGAGGCAGCTATCTCTGATACTACTGCACAAGAGCAAGATTTGATGATAAAAACAAATGTAAATGCCTATAAAGATCTCTTAGAACTTGCCATCAGACACGGTGCAAATATGATTTACGCATCTTCAGCTGCAACTTACGGTAATGCCAAGTCACCTCAGATAGTAGGAAGAGAAGCACCAAACAATGTTTATGGTTTTTCAAAACTCAGTATGGATAACTTAAGTCGTGAGTATATAAAAGAGAGTGATATCTCTATAGTTGGGCTTAGATATTTTAATGTTTATGGAAGGGGGGAGTATTTTAAAAACACTACTGCATCTATGGTTTTACAGTTTGGGCATCAGATATTAGCAGGTAAAAATCCTAAACTATTTGAGGGAAGTGACAAGATACTTCGAGATTTTATATACATAGAAGATGTGATTCAAGCCAATATAAAAGCGATGCAGACAAAAAAAAGTGGCATTTATAATGTAGGAACAGGAGTGCCAAGAAGCTTTCAAGACATAGTTGATATTTTACAACATGAGTTAGGAACTAACCTAAAGTGTGAGTATATCCCCAATCCTTTTGTTGGAAGTTATCAGTTTCATACGGAGGCTGATATAGGGAGCACAAAAGAGGCTTTAGGGTATGAGCCAGCCTACGAGATGGAAGATGCTATAAAAGATTATGTAGGCGAGATAAAAAGAGTCTATGAGCAAGAAGTCAAATAATGAACGCATTTAAAAACTATATTCCAAAGATTTTAGTTATCGGTGATTTGATGATAGATCACTACTTATGGGGCAGCTGTGAGAGAATTTCTCCAGAAGCGCCAGTTCAGGTTGTAGATATCGCTAAGGAGACTACCCTTTTAGGTGGGGCTGGAAATGTTATAAACAACCTAAAAGCTCTTGGTGCTGATGTGAGTGTTTGTAGTGTTATTGGCGATGATGACAATGGAGTTGAACTAAAAGAGATGCTAAGTGCCATCAGCGTTGATAGCTCAAATATTATAGTTCAAAAGGGAAGAAATACCTCTAAAAAGAGTCGTATCATAGCAGTTAGTCAGCAGATACTAAGATATGATAAAGAGAGTAAAGATGAGATAAAAGAAGAGAGCACATTTAAGATAATAGAGTCCATCACTAAAAATATTGCTTCTTTTGATACACTGATTTTATCTGATTATGGCAAAGGGGTTTTAACAGCTTCACTTTGTCAAAGCGTTATAACTTTGGCAAATGAAAATGGTGTAAAGGTTTTAGTAGATCCAAAAGGAAATGACTTCTCAAAGTATAGAGGTGCATATCTTTTGACTCCAAACAAAAAAGAGGCAATGCTAGCCACTAATATAGATATAAAAGATGATGAATCCTTAGAGGCGGCTCTTGTTAAACTTAAAGATGAAGTAAATCTAAATATTTCACTAATAACACTCTCAGAGGGTGGAATAGCTACATATGAAAATGAGTTAAAGCGTTTTGCCACTGTAGCAAAAGAGGTTTTTGATGTAACTGGTGCTGGAGACACGGTTATTGCATCTATTGCATTTGCTCTTAGCACTTCAAAAAGCATTGAAGATGCAGCATCTTTTGCAAACCTTGCTGCTGGCGTTGTCGTTGGAAAGCTAGGTTCTGCTACAGTTACACTTGATGAGATAGAAGAGTATGAAGCCACTCTGCATAAGAGCACCTCAGATGCACATATAAAGAGTTTTGAAGATATAAACAAAATAGTAGAACGTTATAGAGCAAATGGCAAAAAGATTGTCTTTACAAATGGTTGTTTTGATATTTTACATGTTGGTCATGTTAAGTATCTTCAAGAGGCTAAAAGCTTCGGAGATGTGCTTATAGTTGGACTAAATTCAGATGCCTCAGTTTCTAGACTTAAAGGACCAAATCGCCCTGTAAATCTTGCCGAAGATAGAGCTTATATACTTGCAGCTCTTGAAGCAGTTGACTTTGTAGTCCCTTTTGAAGATGATACTCCTTATGAACTTATAAAGATGATAAAACCCTATACTCTTGTAAAAGGTGGAGATTATGAGGGGAAGGATGTAGTTGGAACTGAGTTTGCTTGTGAGTTAAAGCTTGTTGGTTTTGTCGATGGCAAAAGTACAACAAAAACAATCCAAAAAATACAAGGAACTTCATGTTAAAAAAACTTGGACTAATAGCACTTTGTGCAGCTTCTGCTTTTGCAATGCACAATGTAGAGCTAAATATTAACGATAAAGATTTAGAATTTGGTGCAAAAGTTGATATGGGTCAGTTCAATGAAGCAGTTGATCCTGATACTGTTTTTATAGGTGCTAAGATACTTCATGGCGATGAAGATCATAGTGATTTTAATGACAATGGTGACATGAATGCCTATTATGAAGCTAACTTTCTTATGCAAAAAAGAGTTGGATCTTCAGACTTAGTTTTAGGTCTGGGTATTAAATTAAATGGGACTAAAAACTTTAGCAGTATTCCACTAGGAATAGAAGCTACTTATAAAATACTTAATGGTGCGATTCCACTATATCTTAAGGGAGCTGCATATTATGCACCTGAAGTTCTATCAATGCAAGACGCAGAAAGCTTTTTAGAGTACCGTGTGTCCTTAGATGTTGAGTTAATCACTAATGGATATGTAACTGTTGGGTATAGATCAATAGATACTAACTATGATAGTAACAAAGGCGGAGATATAAATTATAATAGATCTGCTTATATTGGGGTAAGATTCGCTTTTTAATCTCTTTTTTTTCTAGCGTACTTAAAAAATAATTTTTGTGTTGATATCTCATCAGCAATCTCTTTTTTTTCTAAGAGGTATTGGCTCAAAATCTTTGCTAAGTATGGAGCAAAAACAAAACCTCTTGAGCCTAAAGCATTTATGATATAGATGTTTTGATGGTAGAGTAGAGACTCTTTTGGAATTTTTGTTCCATTTTTTATAGATGGATGTTTCTCTAGTGTAGCCTCATAATCTATAAGCTCTCCAACTACAGGAAAATAACTCTTTATGCTAGCTCTAGCACCTTTGTATGTTTTTATAACTTCTAAATCTTTTAACTCTATTAGCTCGTATGCTTTTTTTAGAAGATACTCAACTTGTGCCTTTTGATCATCTACGTAAAAACTGCATTTATCACAACTTGTATTGCAAAGCATTTGAGTAGAGTCGTGCCTTTGCTGAGTAGCTCCGATGGCTATAGTGTTATCTTTTTTATTTGTAGAGATGGAGATAGATTTATGGATATTAAAAGGGATTTTTGTAGTTGTTTTTGCATCTAGTCTTAGTCCAAAAATAGGGTTTATCTCTATATATGGAGCATCAACTAAGGAACTACTTACCCCTTGAGTTAGTATGACGCTTTTTGCTCTTACTCCATCAGCTTCATATACTCCTTCTTTATATGTTAGCTCTACTATCTCTTTTTTGTAAAAGTCACATTCCGCTATCATTTTCTTTGAAATCTCAGCTGGATTTATATGTCCAGCATTTTTATAAAAAAAGCCTTCAATCTCTTTAAAATCACTACAAAGAGTTTGAAGTTTTTTTGATGAGTAGTGTTCATTTTTTAACTCATTTAGAGTCTCTTTTGAGAAGTTTTTATCTGCAACTCTCAAAACTCCTCTTTTTATAAGAGACTCACTTGATAGTTTTTTATAAAAGTCTAAAGAAAAGCTAAGTGAGTCGTTTACAAAAGAGTTATAAAGATTTTTCTTTCCTGCAAGTGGGGAGAGAAATGCACCAGCAGCACCACTGGCACCTGAAGCAACGCCATCTCTATCTATGATGGCTACATTTTTTCCAGCTTTTTTTAAAAAATGAGCGATGCTACAGCCTGCTGCTCCCGCTCCTATTATGAGGTAATCATACACTTAGGTATCCATGCCCTTGATTGTCTCTATAACCTCTAAAGACGTGATGCTCTTCATGCACTCATGATGTTTAAGTGGACACTCTCGCTTCATACAAGGTGAACACTCCATCTCATGTCTTATAAGGGAGTTTTTTTCATTCATCCATTGTGAAGTCTCTTTGTGCCTTGTTGGTCCAAAAATGGCAACTGTAGGTACTTGATATGCAGCTGCGGCGTGCATAGGACCACTATCATTAGTGACAAATAAAGAACAGCCTGCTATGTTTGCACAAAGCTCTTTTATATCTGTTTTTCCCGCTAGATTTTTGTAGTTATTTATATTGAAAGATTTTAAATACGACTCTATCTCATTCGCTACATCAACCTCATTTGGTCCGCCAAAGATTATGATATCGTATCTATCTGAGAACTCACGAGCGACCTCTGCAAACCTTTTTGGGTACCAGCGTTTTGCACTTCCATAAGTGGCACCTGCGTTTATTCCTAAAGTTGGTTTATCAAAGAGTTTTGGCTCAATATAGAGCTTTAGTTTTAAAGCCTCTCCATCCCAACTATCAACATCACACATCGCAAGCTTGGCATACTGTTTTACAAGATGCTGATTGGTCTTGATGTTTGGAGTGTGAGAGAGTAAAAACATGGAGTGCCATGAGCGTCTTGAGATGCAAGTAACTGTTTTGCTAAATCTTAAAAGAAGAGTTGCATGAAGTTGGTTTCTAAAGCTTATAGCCAGATGAAATTCGCCTAGTTCACGAGCTAGTTTGTATGTAGCTAAAAATCTGTTTGGTGCTTTTTTTGTCTCATCTACTATGGCACGTTCGCAAAGTGGATGATGCTTTAGAGCTTCGATGCTAACATGGCTACCAACAAAGGTAAATTTAGGGTTATGATAGTATTTTGCTAGAAGCTCAATGGCGGGAGTAGCCATGATGGCATCTCCTAACCAATTTGGTAAAATAATTAGTATCCTCATTTTGTCCACCTGTTTTTTTCTAAAAGTCCAGCTTCTGCTGTATCTATTGCAAAAAGAAGTTTCTTCATTTTAGCTATAAGATTTTCATTTTCTACATCTTTTTCAACTATATTTTTAAAGTTGTACTTTATATAGCCACTGTTAGTGATGAGACCTATAAGATTTCCAGCGTAAAAATAGACAAATCTCTCACTTATATCTTTATCAAAGAGTGAGCTTCCCATCGTTGTTATCTCAGCCTTTAGACCCAGCATATCTACTATTGTTGGAAAAATATCGTTATGTCCACCTAAAGTTTTAATCTCTTTTGGTTGAAAAATCTTTGGAGCGTAGATTATAAGCGGAATCCTAAAATGTTCTATTGGCATTAAGGGTTTGTCATCTGGGCGATACTTTCTTGCAATAGGATTTAGTGCATCTCCGCTTCCATGATCTGAGGTAAAGATAAAAATAGTCCTATCAAACCACGGCTCACTCTTTACACTCTCCATAAAGCGCTTTATAGAGTCATCTGCATATATGTAAGCATTTAGAGCTCCATTATAGTTTTTAAGATCATGTGGATATCTCTCAAATTTTGCACTTGGGAGATAAAAATCTGAGTGAGTGCTGCTAGTAAAGGCAAAGCTTAAAAAAGGCTCTTTTAGGGTGTTTAGTTTTTTATGGTAAAAGTCAAGCATATTGAAGTCGTATGTTCCAGTGAGTGGACCTCTGCCCTCATCTACAACTTCAACATTTGGCATATCTCCTGCACCATAATATTCATCAAAACCAGATAGTGCACTTACTGCATCTACTCTATATGAACGTCCGTTAGAAGCTTGCATAGAGAGAGTTGAGTAGCCATTTTCTTTTGCAACATTCCCAAGATAGCTGAGGTTAGAGAGTTCTAAACCTTTGCCTAAATATTGAGCTCCAGCTGGAATAGTGATGCCTGTAAAGATAGAAGTTATACCAAAAATTGAGCGGTAGCCATTTGAGTAGAAGTTTGTAAACTTTAGACCTTCCTCGCTTAGTTTTTTAAAGTAAGGAGTTACATTTAACTCTTTGTAACGAGTAAATCCATCAACATGCTCAGCCCCAAAAGATTCTAAAAGAATTATAACAACATTGTACTTTTGGACACTCTTAAAAGGATATTTACGAAGGAGTGGATACTCTTTATCTACAAAAGGTGCATTTGGAGTCTTTAGCGCATCTTTACTTATCTTTATGGCATCTTCAAGACTCATAAGATTATGTTTAGCTGTTTTTTTAGCAGTTCTATAAATGGTAAAAAAACCATTGAGTGCTAAGTTTCCACTACTTACTTTGTTTACCGCAAAGGCATCACTACTTCCAAAACTCTTGCCTCCTAGGTTGTTTCTGATGCCAAGAAATATAACTAGGATAGTTATAAAGGTGAAAAGGGCTAACTTTTTTGAAGAGATAAACTCTTTAGGACAATGCGAGAAAAATCTATAAACAGAGTATAAAAATAGAGCACTTAAAAGAGATGCACCAAGAGTGTAAAAAAGCATAGAGCCAAACGCCATGTTGATGATAATATCCATATCATCACCTAAATGAAAAATCTCGTTTGAGATATGTCTATGTATATAGTCATAGTAAAGTACATCACTAAAACTAATAACAAAGATAATGTTTAAGATGACAGCCCAAAGAAGAGCAACTATAGCTCTGTGTTTAGGTCTTTTAAGAAAAATTAGAGCTAAAACAAAGATAGAAGAAAAAGTAAAAATCGTTATCATATCTACACGAAAGCCCATAAAGAGTGACGCGTAAAATTCAGTAGTGCTTAGATCTGCAAAGTCCTCTGTGTAGAAGTTATAAAGAGTTAGTCTGATGGACATTAGAACTAAAAAACTAAACAGGATTAGCGAAGATATTTGGGTGAATTGATTTTTATGCACCATTTAGATTCTTTTTATTCATATTCGCAATTATACCGAGTCATTGATGTATATATATAGTGGTGATGAGCCAATATTAAGAGTTTTGTCTTGTATCGCGAGGCCAGTCATTGAGTAGACACTAAAGTACTCTTCATTTTTTAGAGTAGTATCTTTTAGCGACCAGTGGATTTGTAGTAGTTTATTTTCTACTAAACATTGAAATATATAGTAGCCTCTTTTTATATCAAGCCTTAAAAACTGTGCATCTTTTAGGTTATCAACCATAAACCTATAGACTTCAAAAGCCTCTCTTTTTCTAAGTCCTTCTCTGTTGTCAACCAAACCATAACCAGCAGCAATAAGCTGATGCCATGAGAGAGAATCAACCTGCTGAGATGCAAAAGCTAGAAGATGATATCTTAGCATATACTCAGCATAAAGTTTTTCACTAACACACTCAAATTCGCTTGTTGGTGCGTATGGTGCAGTATTGCTGATGGGCCAGTTTGCTTCTGTTATGTGTAGTGCATGTTTGCTCTTTAAAGAGAGCCAAACCATTGTACTAAGCCAAGCTATTTTATCTGAGAGATTAAAGCCTAGTTGAGTATTCTCAGGTGCACCGCGTCTATCAACATAGAGTAAAGATGCTACGCCATCATACTTGTAGTTAAAAAAATTAAAAAGAGTGTGAGCTAAAAAATGAAATTCAAAGTCTATTACTCCACTGCCAATAAGCTTTATATGTTTAAACTCACATTTCTTTAAATCATAAGCTACTTTATAAAAACGGTTATACTCATCAACACTAAAAAATCCCCATTTAGCTCTGTTGATGGTTGAGCCAATCTCATAAATATCCACAAGCCTATCAAGAGATGCAAAGATAGCTCTTAAGTCTCTCTCTAAGAGTTCTAAATCTTTTATATGTTCTCTATCTTGAAGAATTTTTAAGATGACTTTTCTCTTTTTATTTTTTTTTAGAAACTCTTTTAACTCAGGTATAGTATCAAGCTCCCAAAGTTTAAGTCTAACTAAAATTCTCTCAACTCCAAGCTCATCTAAGAGTTTTAAGCTCTCTATACTCTCTCTTTGATAATCAACTCCCATGGAAAAAAAACTCTTTGATGCTACATGTTTTCTTCGTATATAGGGCATAGCAATTATGGAGATGGGAAATACAAAGAGTGAGATAAGAAATGTTTTAAAAAAAGAGAAAAACTCTCTCTTTCGCATTTTTGTTTTAAAAACTCTATCTTTTAGTTGCGCTGGTTGGTCGGAATACTCATCCCACTCAAAAGGTTTTTTCAATCTTTTTTCATCCATTTTAAATTTTTAAATAAGGCGGATTATAACCTTTTTAAGGTAAAATCCCTAAATTAAATTTTTTAGGGATTGTTGATGAGGATTTCAGTTATAGGAACTGGTTATGTAGGTTTGGTTAGTGGAGTCTGCTTTGCTCAGATGGGTAATTCAGTCGTTTGCGTTGATATCGATGCAAAGAAGATTGAAGAGCTAAAGCAGGGTATTATCCCAATTTATGAACCTGGTTTAGAAGAAATGACGCTAGAAAATTACAAAAACAAAACTCTAAACTTCACAACAGATGCAACTAGGGCTATTAGAGAGTCTAAGATAATTTTTATAGCAGTTGGAACTCCTATGGGTGAAGACGGAAGTGCGGATCTGAAATATGTTTTAGCAGTTGCAAAGACCATAGGTGAATCTATAGAGGACTACACAGTGATAGTTGACAAATCAACTGTTCCAGTTGGAACTGCCGAGAAAGTAAGAGCTACTATACAAGAGCAACTTGATATTAGAGGTGTAGATATAGAGTTTGATGTAGTCTCCAACCCTGAATTTTTAAAAGAGGGTGCTGCTATAAAAGACTTTTTACACCCTGATCGTGTAGTTATCGGTGCTGATAATGAAAAAGCAATGAATATTATGAGAGAGTTATATGCTCCTTTTATGAAGCATCATGACCGTTTTATTGCTATGGATATAAAGTCAGCTGAGATGACAAAGTACGCTGCAAACGCGATGCTAGCGACCAAGATATCTTTTATAAATGAGATGAGCCAGATTTGTGAGAGAGTTGGAGCAGATATAAATAAGGTAAGAAACGGTATAGGAAGTGATTCTCGCATCGGTTATAGCTTTATCTATCCAGGTTGTGGCTATGGAGGGAGCTGTTTTCCAAAAGATGTTCAAGCGCTTGCTAAAACTGCTAAAGATTTTGGATATAGCCCTAGAATACTAGATGCAGTTGAAGCAGTAAACTTAGACCAAAAGTATGTAATCTCTAACAAAGTTATAGCAAAACATGGAGAAGATTTAAGCACAAAAACCTTTGGTGTTTGGGGGCTTAGTTTTAAACCTGAGACAGATGATATGAGAGAAGCAAGCTCTATTACTATCATAAATGAGCTAACTAGTAGAGGTGCAAAAGTTGTAGCTTATGATCCAAAAGCCAGATATGAGGCTGAGAGTTTTTACTTAAAGGGTAATGATAACGTCTCTTATGTGGACGCAAAGTATGATGCACTTAAAAATGCAGATGCACTCATTTTAGTTACTGAGTGGCAAGAGTTTAGAAGTCCTGATTTTCAAAAGATGAAAGAACTACTTAAAGAGGCAGTTTTCTTTGATGGAAGAAATCAGTTTAGCAAAGCTAAGATGCAAGAGTATGGTTTTGAGTATATTCAAATAGGTGTGAACTAAGCCTTGAATATTTTAGTCTGTAGAACCGATAAGTTAGGAGATTTTGTAACGGCACTCCCTTGCATCTACGCGTTAAAAAAGCACAATCCTAATAACAAAATTATCGTTTGTGTAGCTCCACTAAACAAAAATTTGGCACTCTCATGTGAGTTTATAGATGAGGTTGTAGTTGATAGTGGTGAGAATATTTTGAGCTTTGCATCTAATCTTCGTAAGTTAAATATAGATGCAAGTATTACTCTCTTCTCAAACACTCGTATAGCTTTTGCACAAGCACTAGCTCTCATCCCAAAACGGATTGCCCCTGCAACAAAAATAGCCCAGATTTTCTATACTCATAGGGTAAGGCAGAGACGTAGCGAAGTTAAGATGGCGGAGTTTGAGTACAACTTAGAACTGACTAAGGAACTCTTTAGTGATATAGATTTGAGCTATAAAAAACCTCTTTTAAAGTTTAGTGATGCAAAAGATATTTATAAGATATTTTGTATAAATAATGATATCGAAAAAGAGGTCATTGCTTTTCATGTAGGCTTTGGTGGTTCATCTGATGCAAACTGGACTTTAGATGAGTATGAAGAGCTTATACATGCAGTTTTGATAGAAAATAGATACCAAGTCGTACTAACTTTTGGACCAGATGAAAAAGAGCTATATGAAGAGATGCAAAACAGATTTGTGAACTACAATGTTGTGTGTTACTTCTCACAAGAGAGCGTTAACTATTTTGCAAAACTCATAAGTAACTTTAGACTCTTTGTAAGCACTTCAACAGGAACTTATCACTTAGCATCTCTTGTTGGCACACCAACGATGACATTTTTTGCAGACACTCTTTTTGCGAGTTCTAAGAGATGGAGAGGTATTGGAGATGAAGAGTTGCAGCAGAATTTTATGATACCACTTGATAAAAAAAAAAGAGAGATTCTTTTTAAAAAAGTTTTAAATATCCTAAAAAAAATTTAGTCTATTTTTACTCTTTATTTAGTTTATAAAGTTTGAAATATTTACTATAAAATCTTAAAAAAACTTTCTAAAGAGCATCCATTTCATACATATCCCATAAGTAGGATTATATTAAAATAATGATACTATAACCGCATTAATTTTTTGGGGTGTATTTTTGAGAAAAATTTTAGAGCTTTGTTTATCTCCAGATATTGGTGGACTTGAGCTATATATGGTTAGAGCATCTCACTATTTGCATGAAAGTGAGATGGATGTAGTAAGTGTTATAAATGAGTCAGGAAAACTAGAGCAGTATTATAAAGATACCCAGCATAAATATGAAAAAATAAAAAGAAGTTCAACCTTACTTACTTTTTTTACTGCTAAAAAATTGGCAAAAATTATAGATGATAACTATATAACTATCGTGCATCTTCACTGGACAAAAGATATACCAGTAGCTGTTTTAGCAAAACTTATTTCAAAACAAAATCCTAAACTTATACAAACTAGAAATATGACAATGACTAGATTTAAAGATGATTTTTATCATAGGTTTTTATATAAAAATATAGACTTAATGCTTGCTGTTACAAGTCAAGTTAAAGAGCAAATAGAAAAGTTTGTTCCAATCGATGTAAGACCAAAGGTTGAAGTTCTATATATGGGTGCTAAAAAGCCATCAATAATAAGTGACGAAGAGATAGAAAGTATTTGTGATAAATATAGTTTGAAAAAATCATTTATAGTCGGAATAGTAGGGCGAATAGAAGAGAGAAAAGGACAATACTTAGTAATAGATGCCATTAAAAAACTCACAGGTAAAAACATAGATGCAAAAGCTCTTATTATAGGACATACTATGAGTGATGGCTATTTAAGCTCTTTGAAAAGTGGCATAGAAAAAGATGCTATAAAAGATAAAATAGTCTTTACAGGTTTTACAAGAGAAGTCCAAAAACTTATGCAAGCTTGTGATGTAATAGTTTTAGCAACAGATAGAGAAACTTTTGGTTTAGTTTTAATAGAAGCAATGCAGTGCGAAATAGCTGTAGTGGCAAGTGATAGTGGCGGACCTTTAGAGATTATTGATAATAACAAGAGTGGACTTTTATTTAAAACTAATGACTCACATGATTTAGCTAAAAAACTTGAGTTACTCTATAGTGATAAAGCATTAAGAGATAGTCTTGCAAAAGCTGGTGCAAAAAAAGCATCGATTCTCTTTGATGCATACAAACAATTTCAAGAGCTAAAAAATGTTTTAGTAAGGATATGAAAGCAAGCGTTATTGTTGCTGCCAAATTATTTAAATAGAGGAGGAGGGAGGCGACTCGTAGATTTAGGCTACATTAACGTATTAGAGAGAAGAATTAGAAGTTTAGGTGCGGGTTAATCTTTAATACTCATCAATAACTTTTGCTCTTTGTTGAGCTCATATAGTTTGATATATTTATAAAAATTTGTAGTCATATGAGAAAATGCAATTATCAACCCTACATAGCCATCTAAGAAGCCACGCTTAAATATATATGTTCTTATAAAAGAGTAGGCTCCATTGAAAAATGCTTTAGCTGGGGAGGAATTTTTCTTGCCAACATTGTTTTTTGCAAAAAGTGTAGAATAGTGGTCTGCTTTTTTTATAAATTGCGAAATAGTATGATAACTGTAGTGCTCAACACTACCTTGGAGCTCTTTTGTAATTAGCCCATCAGTAATGATGTCCTCATGAACATCGTTACTGTTGTAGTGTGTGATTTTTTTATTATAAAGTCGTTTGATTTTTTGGTTGTTCCAGCCACAATGTTTGATTTGTATATTTTTATAAAAGGCTTTAAAATTAAGTTTGTAAACTGTATTTGAATTGAGCTTGGCTGTTGTGAGAGTTTTGAAAAGTTCGTTATCCACCACTTCATCACTATCTATAATGAGTACCCAGTCATTTTTAGTAAAACTTGCGGCTTGATTTTTAGTCCAACCAAAACCTTTAAACTCACCTTGAACTAAATGTACATTGGAAAAAGATTTTGCAATCTCTATGCTATTGTCGGTTGAGCCATTATCATATACCACCACATCATTAAAGCCTTTTAAGCTTTTTAGTGTTTTAAAAAGGGTGTCTTCATTGTTTTTTACTAGTACTACTACGCTTATATTCATGATAATCCTAAAATCTTTTTACAAAAGCTTTGAAGTGATATTTTAATCTATTTTTAAATGAAAACAGTGAATCAATTTTGCTAAGATTATCTCCATCAACTCGGTAAATTATACCTTTGATTCCTCGAAAATCCTTGTGAAGAGCGTTACCAATTCTAAAAAGATACTTATAATGCTTATGAGCTTCTTTTGCAATATCATCACTATACTTACCAAAAGGAAAAACGAAACTATCTACTTTTATATTTAGTTCCTTTTCTAAAATATGTTTAGATGTAACTAACTCTTCTTCTAAATCAACATTGTCTTCGAGTAGATTCGTATGTGAATGTGAATGTGAAGCAATTTGAACTAATCCACTATCAATCATTTCTCGTAACTCTACAAAGGTGCAAAAAGTTGCTTTGGCACTGTTATGAAACAGGTCATTATGCTCAAAGCCTAGTCTAACATCTTGTGTATAGTTTGTGTCTTCTAATATATATTTTGTAGGCACCGCCAAAAGAGCTTTTAAGTTGTACTTCTTTAGCAGAGGGAAGATAAAATAGTAAAAATCAGCATAAGCATCATCAAAGGTTAGGCAAACACTTTTAGCAGTTAGCTCTTCACCAGGAAACACAGAGGTATAGTTTTGTGCAATATATTGTAGATGTGCTTCAAAAATCTCTAAATTATTACTGCATCTATCACTATTTACATGATGGTACATTATGCTAGTCAACAATTTCTATCCCTTTTAGTCTTTTTTTCATATTGATTTTAGCTTTATGTTTTTTAGAATATAAGAGTGCCATTTGGATAGATTTCTCTTCATTTTCGTTCATACAGTGGGCGTATTCTTTTATCATTATAGTTAAATCATCATCACTAGCCCACAGTTTTGAGAAATTTTGTAATCGTTTAGCAAGTGACAAAGAGATGAATTTCATTCGATTGATATCGACTATTTTAAATATAAAATCATCATCTACTTGTTTGATAAGTATGTTTCCAGGACTATAATCTTGATGAAAGATTTTGGCTTCATGTAGCAAAAAAGTAAACCTTGCAAAGGCTTGGAAAATCTCTTCTCTTTTTGAGAAATTCTTATCAAGCAGAGGTTCTCTTATTGTAAAATCATAAGAGAATTTCTCAGCAAGAAAATAGCTTTTTTGTAAAAGTCCAAAAGTAAAGAACTCAATATATCCGATAGGATTAGGTGTAAATTCTCCGATTTTAAGTGCGTAGTCATATGATTTTTTTGCTTTAGAATCTTTGAAAAAAGTGTATACAATACGATTGATGAGATGAGGTACTTTAAATGACTTAACAACAATATCACTCTTTTCATAGTTTATAATTTTGAGTTCATTTCTAGCTTTGTGAATCGTTTCATCAACTAAATCAAAATTTGTTTGTATTGTTTGCAGTAAGGGTGTGAACTTTTCAAACCCTTTGTTTATTTTATAGTTCATATAGGTCACTTTTAGTAGAAAATAATCTCTTATTTGTTAAAAACTTCGCCATTATAACAAAGCGACTCCTAAAGAGCTGTTAAATATTTAGGACATTATGTTTTACATCGACTTATTTCACTATTATTGTCTGATTCATATTTTGAAATAGCAATAAAAATCCCTGAAAAAAATGCAAAAAATATCATAGAAGCCATAACATGTAAACTATCTCCAACTGCTGATAATAAAATATATAAAGATATAAAGGTAACATTTAGATTTCTATATATAATTGATTTAAACTTTAATCTTAAAAGAGCTATAAATAGACCAATAAATAAGGTAAGCCCAACAATTCCAAGTTGTGCAGCATATTGAATAAAGGTATTATGAAAATCTATATAGTTACTATCAAAGTTTTTAAAATATAAAAAATTATATTTTTCTATATATTTATCTATAGATTTTGCTTCATCCCCAACACCTGTTCCAATAGCTGGATTATCTAAAAAAACATGCGTTCCAATAATCCAAAGAGAAACTCTTATGGACAAAGATTCTGTAAAATCACTGTTTTCTACCATATTTTTCATATCTATATATGTATAATTCATTCTATCATGAAAAACAGGACTGAGATTATAAGCACTTGTAAAGATAATTGCACCAACAATAATCGAGCCAATAATAGCTCTTAATTTATGTTTTGTGTTTAATAATGCGACTACAAATAAAGATATAAAAAAAGCAATTTGACCAGTTCTTCCACCATTTACAAACAAGTTTGATAAAGAGCCTAGCATATAAATAGTATAAACTATTTTCATTTTTAAGTTAGTTGAAAAGAGTATTTTATGTAAAAGTATAAATACTGTAAATGCTAAATAAATGCTATAGTCAATGTGTCCTATAAAAGGGCTTGGAATACTTGGAAGCACTCCTTCTTTTGACCATATTTCAAAAAATATACCATAAGATACTATCTCACTAATTAGCATACTTATTAAAAAAGATGAAAGAATATAATCGAGATACTCTTTTTTTAATGAAGTAAATATTATAGGAATTATTAATAAATGCCAATATTTTCTTATATAATCTAGTGCGAAAAGTTTTTCACTGCTCCAAAGTACTGATAAAATACTAAAAAGTAAAAAAGTACCTAAAACAACTAAAAAACGATTATTTATAATTTGTTTTAACTTATACTTAAGATTACCCTCTAGTAGCCAAAAAACAATTAATAATATCTCTATAGTCACAACACCTGCTTTTGAGATAGGTAAGCAAAATGCGTAAAGAATTAAAAGATAGTTGAGACAAGAACTATAATCGATATTTTTTACTAAGTTTTTAATCATTTTAAATTTTCCAAATATATTTTTATTAAATAACCCAAATTGATAGTTAACTAAAAGGATTAGAAGTTGCCATAACCATAAGAAATATTAGGATAGAGGAACCTTATAGAAGACGACATAATAACAATAGTTTGTTTAGTGGAAGATATATTAAATGTTATGCATGTAAAAGATTGCAAAAAACTGGGCAATCAGAGCTGGAGTGTCAACTGATCTAGAATTTAAAAAGAAGACATAATTATTAGATCATATTTCACTAAATAAGTTTGAAAAAAGGTATAATTCAAAGTCTTTAAAAGTAGGTTTTTACTGGTTTAGTAATTGTCAAGTTTATTGGGGACATTTCAATTATATTTATAAGTAAGGATTAAATACATGGATAAAAAGCAAACTATAAAACTAAGTGTAACTGTGATTACCTATAATCAAGAAAATTTTATTAGACAAACGCTTGATAGTATTGTGACTCAAGAACTTGATGTTCCTTTTGAGATCATTATAGGAGATGATGCTTCAACTGATAAAACACCTCAAATAATAAAAGAATATGCAGACAAATATCCGGAACTTATTAAACCTATATACAGAAAAAATAATCTTGGACATACTGGTAACTACATTGAGACTACAAAAGAAGCAAAGGGCGAATATATAGCACACTTAGATGGAGATGACTTAATGTTACCAACTAAGCTTCAAAAGCAAGTTGATTTCTTAGATGAACATCCTGAGTGCAGTATGGTTCATCATATAGTACATTTAATTGACAAGCAAGGTAATATAACTGGTAAAACGAAAGCAAGGAAAGGTACAGTCGGAGGCATAAATAATATTATAGTAAGAAATAATATTGTTAATAGTTCTAATATGTTTAGAAAAATATCATTGGATGAACATTTTTATAATATACCCTATAGTCTGATGTTGCATGACCCCTTAGCCCATATGATAAAAACTCAATATGGAAAAGTTTGTTTAATCCCAGAAGTGCTAGGAAGTTATAGAGTATATTCAGAGTCGATATTTAAAAGCGGATCCCAATATCGACTTTTTAATGCACTTTTATATACAATGGATTATGCAAAAAATTTAAAAGGGGCTTCAAACGAAGCTATAAAAAAGGGTAGAAGTATTTTATATCTAACTCGTGTTCGCTTACACTATAAAAAGAAAAACTTTACACGAGCTAAATATTATTTAAAACTAGCTAGGGACCTGGTCCCATACTCGTATGATTCTTGTAGATTTGCTTTGAAGTTATGGATTAAATAGTCTACTTATTCTAACAGTTGAAGATATTGGTTTTGTTCTCGCTCTTGTGTGAAAACTTCTTTTGCAAGCTCAATATTTACCTTAGCAAAATCTATTTCTTTGTCTAAATTTTGAGCAATATAGAGTAGTTTTTTACTTAAAGCTTTAATATTTGCATCTTCAACTAGATGTATATGAAATCCCAACTCTTTAAAGTTTGTAACCGCGGTGTTATTAAAAGCTAAAACGATTATTCCATGTGATATAGCTTCCATAATAACATTACCAAAACCTTCACCTTTTGAAGGAAATATAAATATATCATGCTTTGAATATTCATCATATATATTATTTGTAAAACCACAAGGATTAAAAGAATTTTTGTATGAAAGTGTTTGTAAAAAGGATTCAAATTCATTTTTGTACGTATCGAACATACTTCCATAGCTATTAAGAGAAAAGACAATTTTATTGTCATATAAAATTTTACAAGCTTGAAGTGCTTCTTTTAGTCCTTTTCCTGGTGCTATTCTGCCAACATGTAAAAGTTTTAACTCACTAGTATATATTTTCTCTTTATTCGAAATCTCTTTTGACATAGATGGGTATATAGTTACAAGTTGAGTTTTTTTACCAAAGGGAACTATCTCTTTTACATTTTTTGATAGATGTTTTGATATTGCGACATGGTAAGCTACATCTGAGTATATTAGTTTATGAAACCAGTCTTTTTTTGGAGTTGACTTTGTTGTACCATGTCTTACTATTAAGTTTATATCAAGTCCTAAAAAAGAAAAATATAAAGATTTAAGTTCTGAGGCGCCTAAAAATATAACATTTTTGATATTGTTTTTTTTCACTATATCTCTAACAGTAAAAATTATTGATGGGCTAAAAGTAGATTTAAAAGATATGGTTTTATAATTTAAACTAATATAGTCGCTGTTGTTTAAACATTGCTCATGTATAAAATGCTTTTCTTTTATAATTAAAGTTATCTCAGTAAATTTAGATAGCATAATAGCAAGCTTTAGTGAGTCAAGCTCCATCCCTCCTTTATTGGGAGAGAGGCATATGATTGCTGTATTTTGTTTGTTCAAGTAGTTACCTTGTAAAATATAATAGTAGTTTTATTATAAACTTTTATTGTAGCCTAAAATGTTAATTCGTAAAAATTAAAAAGTATTAAGACATATTAGAGGTTTTTTTTGAAGCAACTACATAGTATTGGTCAGTTATAAGTTCTTCAAAAAATACTTTCATGATAAATCTAGACAACCTAAGCCTTTTTAAGTAGCCTAAAGGAGAGGTGGTGTTACTACTTATTATATTTTTTATAAAAAAACCTTGATTTTCAAAGAGTTCTATAATATTTTTCTTTGTGAAAAATCTTAAGTGGGTTTTGTCCAAAATACCAGAGTTTTCGTATCTAAAATCACCTTGAAATAGGATCTTTTTCATAGTTTTCCATTCACGAATATTTGGAAGGCTTGCAATTATAACACCATCATCTTTTAGGTATTTTTTTAACTTTTGTAATGTGGTATATGGGTCCACTAAGTGTTCTAGCACATCACCACATAATATAACATCAAATGAAGATTCTAAAAAAGGTAGTTTCATATTTTCAATATTGCCAATAATAAACTCACATAAGAGCTTACTATCTTGGTTAGAGTTAGCAATTTCACACAACTCTACACCATATATTTCTTTAGCAAAACCATGTTCTTTAGCATAAATTAAAGTATTGCCTTCCGCGGCTCCTACTTCTAATAAATGACCCTCTCTATTTGATACTGGGATGAGATTTAAAAGCTCTACTCTTGCATGCTGGAAATAGTTTGTTGCTTTTTTTTCATACATTATTTAACTCCAATTTTTCTAAATACCACTCAACGGTCTTAACTATTCCACTATTAAAGTCTTCATCAGCTCTCCAACCTAGTTCACTCTCTAGCTTAGTAGCATCTATAGCATAGCGTCTGTCGTGCCCAGCCCTATCTTCTATAAAAGTTATAAGTTCTTTATAGCTAGATCCTGAATCAAGTTCAGGATGACTGGTTGTCGTCATTTCTTGCTCTAACACGGAATCTCTTTTTGTATGGCATTTCAAACGTGGATATTTTTCATCTAATATCTCACATATTTTATTTGCTATCTCAAGATTAGTTCTTTCATTTCTCCCACCAATGTTATAAACATTACCCTCTTTACCTGTATGATAAACTAAGTCTATTCCTTTACAGTGGTCAAGTACATAGAGCCAGTCACGAACATTTTTGCCATCTCCGTATATTGGAATACTCTTGCCAGCTAGTGCTTTTCTAATAATAGTAGGGATGAGTTTTTCATCGTGCTGTTTTGGTCCATAGTTGTTAGAGCAGTTTGTTATAACTGTGTTCATTCCAAAAGTCTCTTGGTAGCTTCTAACTATCATGTCGCTTGATGCTTTAGATGCTGAGTATGGAGAGTTTGGGGCATATGGAGTCTTCTCTGTAAAGAGATCTGTTTCGTTTAGTGTTCCGTAGACTTCATCTGTTGAGATATGGTGGAATCTTGCATCTTTATATCTCTCTTTATAATTAAAAGGTTCATACATCCAGTACTCTTTAGCTACATCTAAAAGTGTGAAAGTTCCATTTACATTTGTCTCTATAAATAGACCTGGATTTTTGATGGAGTTATCAACATGGCTCTCTGCTGCAAAGTGAATAACACCATTTATATCATACTCTCTAAATATAAATTCAACTAGTTCACGGTTGCAGATATTACCTGTTATAAACTTGTAATTAGGGTTGTCCTCACACTCTCTTAGATTTTCTAAGTCACCTGCGTATGTTAGCAAGTCAAGGTTTATGATGTTGTACTCTGGGTACTTATCTAAAAAGTAGGGTACAAAATTACTTCCGATAAAACCCGCACACCCTGTTACTAAAATGTTTTTACTACTTAGCATTTACTGCCTCATTGTTCTGAATCTCAGTTTTTATCATCTTCTCTCTCCTAAAACTTTTAAACACTCATCTAAGCTATCTTTGTAAAAAGGAATATTTATGTCAAAATCTTTTTTTATTTTTGATTTGTTTAAGATGCTAAAGTGTGGTCTTGGCGCTGGTGTAGGGTATTTAAAGCTCTCTATAGGATGGATGGTACACTCTCTTTTTGTCATCTTCATAATCTCTTTTGCAAAATCATACCAAGAGAGGACACCTTCATTTGAGTAGTGGTAAATCTCTACATTTTCATTTTTTACTTTTGGAACTATTTCTAAGATAGTCTTAGCCAAATCTCTAGCATATGTAGGAGTTCCAACTTGATCATAAACAACACTTAACTCATCTCTGTTCTTAGCAAGAGAGAGCATAGTTTTTACAAAGTTTGCTCCAAAAGAAGAGTAAACCCATGAAGTTCTTATGATAATGGAATTTTTTGGGTTTATAGCTTGTAGGGCTTTTTCTCCAGCAAGTTTAGTTTTCCCATAGATTGATTTTGGTGCTGTAGCGTTATCCTCTTTATATGGTTTGTGATTTGTTCCATCAAATACATAGTCAGTTGAGATATGAATAAGTTTAATGCTTTTCTCTTTAGAGATTTGTGCTAAATTCTTAACTGCCTGATGATTTATAGCATCTGCATTTTTTTCATCTGTCTGGGCTTTGTCTACTGCTGTATAAGCTGCACAGTTTATGATGATGTTTATCTTATTCATATCAATAAACTTATTAACAGCTTCTTTATCTGAAATATCTAGTGTCGTTTTGTCTGTAAAAAAAAAGTAATGTTCATTATTCTCAGCTAGATTCCGTGTCGGAGCACAAAATGACGTAAGTTCTCCATCATTCTCAGCTTGACTGGGAATCTCATTTATTAACTCTCTTATCTCAGAACCTAACTGACCATTACTTCCTGTTACTAAAATATTAAGCATAGTAATTCACACCATATTCAAACAAATCGTTTGTTTCTTTTAACTTTGGTTGTTTGGTATCTTTTTGTGAGAGTTTTAGCTCATCATACGCTATTTGCCAATCAATGTCTAGATCTACATCATCAAAAGCTATACCTTTATCATTTTTTGGTGAATAGTAATTGTCTACTTTATAAGCAAAGATAGTATCATCTTCTAAAACTACAAAGCCATGTGCAAAGCCACGAGGGATAAATAGTTGTTTTTTACTTTTAGCATCTAGCTCAATTGCTACATGTTTGCCAAAAGTTGGACTTCCTCTTCTTATATCTAATGCGATATCTAAGACCCTTCCTTTTATTACACGCACAAGTTTAGTTTGAGCAGCGGGGGCTAGTTGATAGTGAAGTCCGCGAAGAACACCGCGAGAGCTTTTAGACTCGTTGTCCTGGCAGAACTTTATCTTATAATCTAAAAACTCTTCAAGCCTATCTTGTCTAAAAGTTTCAACAAAGTATCCTCTTGCATCTCCATGAACTTCTGGTTCACAAATAATGACATCAGCTATATTAGTTCTTGTAAATTTCATTCTTCTAAAATCCCCTCTTTAGCTCTTCTTATAAGATACTCTCCATATTGGTTTTTCTTTAATGGTTCAGCTAGCTCAAGAAGTTTTTTCTTTGAGATATAACCCATCTCATAAGCTATCTCTTCGATGCAAGCAACTTTTAAAGCTTGGCGATTTTCTATAGTTTGAATAAATGAAGATGCCTCTAAAAGGCTCTCATGTGTGCCAGTATCTAACCATGCAAAACCTCTTCCCATTAGCTCAACTTTGAGTCTATTTTCATCTAAATAGTCTTGGTTTAGAGTTGTTATCTCTAACTCACCTCTAGCACTAGGGCTTACAAGTTTTGCTTTTTTTACTACATCGTTTGGGTAGAAGTATAGTCCTATAACTGCATAGTTTGATTTTGGATGTGTAGGTTTTTCTTCTAATGATGTAACATTTCCTTTTGTATCAAACTCTGCAACTCCATAACGCTCAGGATCTTTTACATAGTAACCAAATACAGTTGCTTTGTTTTGCTCTTTTGCATTTTTAACACTTTGAGATAAAAGATTAGTTAAACCATGACCGTAAAAGATGTTATCACCTAAAACTAAACAAGCGTCGCTATCTCCTATAAACTCTTCGCCTAAGATAAAAGCTTGCGCAAGTCCATCAGGTGTGGGTTGTTCTTTGTAACTAAAACTCATCCCAAGATCACTTCCATCACCTAGTAAATCTTCAAATCTAGGTAAATCATGAGGAGTAGAGATGATTAAAATCTCTTTGATGCCAGCTAACATGAGCACTGAGAGCGGATAGTAGATCATAGGTTTATCATAGATAGGAACAAGTTGCTTACTAATACCTTTTGTTATGGGATAGAGTCTAGTGCCACTTCCACCCGCTAAAATTATACCTTTCATTTGTCTACTTTTACCTCCAATTGGTTGCTTTTGCTTCTTCTATATACTCTTTAATGCTACGAGTCGGCTTCCACCCAAGAGCTTCAGTTTTAGCAGTCATTACATCTGCTGTCATTCTATTGCCTTTTCTCTCAGGTAGCATCTCTATCTCTGCTCCAAACATCTCAGCTATCTCTTTGATGCTAAAAGCCTCAGGACTTCCGATGCCAAACTCATCCCCGTAACCATTTTTCCCAACTAAGATAAGTCCATTTATAATATCATCTATGTGAGTGAAATTTCTTTTTTGAGTTCCAGGGCTTACAATTGTGAGCTTTTCTTTGTTTTTCATCTTCTCTTTAAAAAGAGCTATAAGAGTTGCATACTTTCCTGTTTGAATCTCTCTTGGTCCATAAACATTATAAAAGTAAGTGATGGCATAGGGGACATTAAACCATGCTCCATAGTTTTGTACGAGTTCAGTGTTTGAAGCTTTTGTCCACGCATATGGAGATGCACTTCGCCCAAGACCTCCATCCCCAAACTTTGTAGAACTTCCTGCATAGAGGATTTTGCATCCATGCTTCCTAACAAATTCTAAGACTGCGAAGATTCCATCTTTGTTAAACTTCCAAACTTTATCTATATCATCAAAGCTCTGTTCAACTCTTGAGTACTCGCCTAGATGATAAACTATGTCTGGTGCAAATGAGATAAGTTTGTCTATGTCTGAGGTTAAACCCTCGATATAGGTAACATTTGGAACATGATTGTCTTTTGAGCCAGTAAAATAATTGTCTAGTGAGTAGACCTCATTACTCTCATCTCTAGAGAGTCTCTCACAAAGGTGACTCCCTACAAATCCTGCTCCGCCAGTTACTAAAATCTTCTTTATCATATTTTTTTAGCCTTTTTTATAAGATCTTCATTTTTTGCATGAGTCCATTTCCCTCTAGGTTTGTCAATATATTGAAAATACTCATTTGTAAAACTACCTTGAATGCAAGTAATTTTGTAATATCTATGATTAACATTACTATTTCCTATCGCTTTATTTATTACCATAGGACCAGTTAAACTATAAACACCACCATCTAAAGTTTTATTTTTTATATTTTGTACAATTATGGATATACTTTTTTCTAGTACTGGATTGTTCTTTTGACTAGCTATGAAATAGTTGGTAAAATGTTGTTTATTTAGTAAAAATATTTCTGTGTCATCTTCTTTTATTATTTTAGATAGTGGCCATACAAGATGAGCATCAATATCCATATAGATACCACCAATATCATTTAAAACAAATACTCTCCAAAAATCAGCTTGTGAAGCACCGTCTGTTAGTTGTTCAAAAGCATCACTTACTTCCTTAGATGCATTTGTCTTCATGTATTGCAGTCTATCTTCTGTACTAACATAACGATATTCATAACTCAAAGACATAAGACGGTTAAATAGGTAATTTAAATATACAGGTAAACTTACACTATTAGTATAGTTAGTTTGCCAAATAATTTTTGGGATTTTAGTTGTTTTATTTGAAGGTAAAATAGGCTTACTTATCTTTGGGATTTCAAAGCGTTTTTTGGGAAAAATAAAATGAAATAGATAGCATAAGGATTTGGAGATTGTTCCAAAAAATTTGGTTAAACGGTTTACAAGAATTATAGGAAATGACACTGGAACTACCCTTTAGTTTTATAGGCTATAAATTAATCAGAGGATTAAATTGAAATTCTAACAAAATCATATTGTCATTAACTTGAAATCTATGTAAGTATTGTAAAATAGCGTTATTATTTAACGGAGATATTTTGAAAAAAGTTTTAAAGCGTTTTTGGCCCTATATAAAAGAGTATAAACTACAATATCTTTTAGTCTTATTTGGCATCATATTAACGGTTGCTGCTACAACTGCAACTGCTCACATTATGAAGCCTCTGATGGATGATATGTTTATCGATAAAAAAGAGCAGATGCTCTATCTTATCCCTTTTGGACTTACTGCTATCTACTTTTTAAAGGCTTTAGGACGTTATATACAGTCTGTTTATATGAGTTATATTGGTCAGCATATTGTCTCAAGGCTAAGAGAAATTCTTCTTGCAAAAATCATCAGTATGGATATGGGTTTTTTGTATAAAAACAGAAGTGGAGAGCTGATATCTAGAGTTATAAATGACATCGGACGCATAGAGTATTTTGTATCAAATATGCTTCCAGAACTCTTTCGTGAGAGCATGACTGTTATTGCCCTTGTAGCTTATGTTACATACTTAAACCCAATGCTTTCATTTTACTCCTTAGTTCTTGTTCCCTTAATTATATACCCTTTGATTTTAATAGCAAATAAATTAAAAAAATACTCTCATCGTTCACAAGAAAAGAGTGCAGATGTTATAACTCGCCTTACAGAGATTTTTAACTCTAGTGAGATTATAAAAGCAAATGCTACACAAAAGCATGAACTTGAGCGTTTTAGTGGTGAAAACTGGAAGTTTTTTAAGATAAATATGAAGGCTGTATATGTTGGGGAGATAGTCTCACCTATGATGGAGATTATCGGTGCAACTGGACTCGCTTTAGTTATTTTTGTAGGTGGTAGAGAAGTTTATGATGGTCAAATGAGTGTTGGAGAGTTTACAGCATTTTTAACCGCAGTAGGACTTGTATTTCAGCCAATTCGTCGAATCAGCTCCATCTATAGACGTATTCAAGATGCAGTAGCAGCTAGTGAGAGAGTCTTTGAAATTCTTGACACTCAAAATAAAATCATAGATGGAGATACTCTCTTAAGAGAGGACATAAAAGCTATAGAATTTCATAATGTTTCTTTAAAATATGAAGATATTTATGCATTAAGAGATATTAATATATCTATAAAGCAAGGTGAAAATATAGCTTTAGTAGGAGATAGTGGTGGGGGAAAATCTACTTTTATAAATATGCTCCTTCGCTTTTATGATGCTGATGAGGGTGAGATTTTAGTAAACAACAAAAACATAAAAGAGTATAACCAAGACTCATTAAAGCATCACATCTCTCTTGTGAGTCAACGCATCTATATCTTTCAAGATTCACTCGCTGCAAATGTAGCTTATGGGCAAGCCATAGATGAAAAAAGAGTAGAAAATTCCTTAAAATTAGCAGATGCATCAGAGTTTGTGTCATCTCTTGAAAATGGTGTAAATACTATGATGGAAGAGTTTGGATCAAACCTCTCAGGAGGTCAGCGTCAGCGTATAGCCATCGCTCGTGCCATCTACAAACACTCATCACTCTTGCTCTTTGATGAAGCAACTTCTGCACTCGATAATGAGAGTGAGAAAAGAATCCAAGCTGCACTTCATGAGTACACAAAAGATAAGATAACCATCACAATAGCTCATAGACTCAGTACTATAGAGAGTGCTGATAAAATCTTAGTGATGCAAAAAGGAAGAGTTGTTGCATCTGGAACCCATGCTGAACTTTTAGTAGGTAGCGAAGTTTATCAAAGATTGGCAGGAAAATTTGAGCATTAACTAGCTTTAAATTTATAACGATATAATTGCTTAAAATTTCATAAATGTATTATTAGGCTAAGGGATAAAAGATGTTAGATTTTTCAAAATTTTTAAAATACTCAAAACCGGGACCTCGTTATACGAGCTATCCAACTGCTTTAGAGTTTAGTGATGCTTATGGATATGATGAGTATATACAAAAGTTAGAGGCACAAGATCCATCTCGCCCAATTAGCTTATACTTTCACCTTCCTTTTTGTAGAAATGCTTGTTATTTTTGTGGCTGTAATGTTGTTTTTACTTCAAAAGAAGACAAAATGCTTCGTTATATAGACTACCTAAAGCGAGAGCTAAATATCCTCTCAAAACATCTTGATTGTTCACGTGAAGTTCTGCAGATGCACTTTGGTGGTGGAACTCCTACTTTTTTTAGTGCTGCGCAACTTAAAGAGATTATAAATGAGATAAAATCTTATTTTCCTAATTTTCGCTCAGATGCAGAGGTTAGCTGTGAGATAGATCCTAGGCATATCGATGAAGATCAGATGCGAGTGATGAGTGAAGCTGGTTTTAATCGTGTGAGCTTTGGTATACAAGATTTTAATGAAAAAGTCCAAACTGCCATTCATAGAATCCAACCATACTCTATAACAAAAGATGCGATGGATCTGGCAAGAAAGTACAACATGATTTCAGTTAATGTTGACCTTATTTATGGTCTGCCATACCAATCTTTAGAGACTTTTAAAGAGACATTAGAGTTAGCTTTAACACTTGACCCAGATAGATTTGCAGTCTTTAACTACGCTCATGTTCCATGGCTTAAAAAGACTATGAGAAAGATAGATGAGACAACTCTTCCGCTTCCAGATGAAAAGCTTGCTATTATGCAATACACTATAGACTTTTTAACTTCTCATGGGTATAGAATGATAGGAATGGATCACTTTGCAAAGCCAGAAGATGAGCTGTTTAAAGCCATAGAAAAAGGTGAGCTTCATAGAAACTTTCAAGGCTACACAACTAAAGGCGGAGCAGATCTTATAGGAGTGGGGCTTACTTCTATAGGCGAGGGTATTGATAGTTATAACCAAAACTTTAAAGTGATGGGTGAGTATGAAGAAGCCATTGATAATGGGAGGCTTCCATTTGAGCGAGGTATTGTCTTAAATGAGGATGACAGAATCAGACAATACGTTATCATGGAGCTTATGAGTAACTTCAAACTAGATATAAAAAGGTTTGAGAAATTATTTAACATAGAGTTTAAGAGTTACTTCGCTGATGCTATAGAAGCACTAAAACCATTTAGAGATGATGATTTGCTAACTATGGATGAAGACTTCATCGAGTGTAGTCAAACAGGAACTCTACTTATTAGAAATATTGCGATGCCTTTTGATGCTTATATGAAAAAACATGTCGCAAACTCTAAAACATTTTCAAAAACGGTGTAAAAAATGAGCAAAACCCCTCAAGACATCTTTAACTACAGAGGTGTGACTGATGAGTGCATAAAGTGTGCAAAATGTATCCCAGTCTGTACCATCTACAATGTAAATCCTGACGAGGTGACTTCTCCGCGTGGTTTTTTAGACTTGCTTGGAGCCTATCAAAGAGGAAACTTAGAGCTTGATAAAAATGCAAAGGATATATTTGAGAGCTGTTTTTTATGTACAGCTTGTGTAGAAGTTTGCCCAAAATCACTCCCAACAGATATGGTAATAGAGCAGGTTCGCTCAGACATTGCTAAAAAGTTTGGCATAGCATGGTATAAAAAACTCTTCTTTTTACTTCTTCGTCATCGTTGGATGAACGACATAGCTTTTAAACTAGGTTGGGTTTTTCAAACTTGTGGTTTTAAGATAAGAGCAGACATAGACTCTATGAACTCAAGATTTTCCATCCCGATGCTAAAAGCTGATAGGCTTCTTCCAAGCCTTACAAAAACCTCATTTTTAAACTCATATCCTGAGAATATTTCAAATGGTGGAAAGAGAAAAGTGGCTATTTTTATAGGATGTTTAGCAAATTATAACTATAAAAGCATAGGTGATTCACTCTTAGAGATATTAGAGACTCTTGAAATTGATGCTTTTTTAGCAAAGAGTCAAAAGTGTTGTTCTGCTCCTGCATACTTTACAGGTGATTTTGACACGGTTGATTATAATGCTAAGTTTAATATTGAGTATTTTGAGAGTTTTTCAAAGGATGTTGAGGCTATTATAGTTCCAGAAGCCACTTGTTCAGCAATGCTTAAAATCGACTATGAGCACTATTTTCACGACCAACCAGAGTGGAAGGCAAGAGCTATAGCCCTTAGAAGTAAGATCTTTATGGCTACGGAGTGGCTTCAACACCATACACATTTAGAGCAACTCTTAAAGAGCAAACAAAAAGATACTCGTATAGTTACATATCACGATCCATGTCATGCTAAGAAGATGCAGGGGTTATATTTAGAGCCTAGAAACCTCATAAGTAAAAACTACAACATTGTAGAGATGAGTGATCCAGATAGATGTTGTGGTTTTGGTGGAGTGACAATGCAGACTGAAAAATATCACTTTGCTAAAGCTGCCGGAGCTCCAAAAGCTGCGATGATTAAAGAGACAAAAGCAGATGTAGTTAGTGCTGAGTGTAGTGCTTGTAGGATGCAGATAAATGATTCTATGGGTTATGCGGATGTTGAGACTGTCTTTAAAAATCCTATAGAGTTGATTGCTGAGGCTTTGAGAGAGTAGATGAATGCTTGGAATAATATCTATGAGAGTTTTGACCCTGTAGCTTTTTATATCTTCTCTTTTCCAGTTCACTGGTATGGCATGATGTATGTTTTAGCACTTGTTAGTGCTCTTTACATCGGAAAGTATTTTATAAAAAGAGATAAGTTAGAATTTGAGGGGATTGATAACTACTTTATCTATGTAGAGATTGGCGTGATTTTGGGTGCAAGACTCGGTTATATCCTCTTTTATGATACACAAACACTATATTACCTCTCTCATCCATGGCAGATTTTTAATCCTTTTGTTAATGGTGAGTTTGTTGGGATTCGTGGTATGAGTTATCATGGTGCTATTATTGGGTTTTTGCTTAGTTCATATCTTTATTCTAAAAAGCATAAGATGGCATTTGGTAGTATTATGGACCTTGTTGCCATCAGTGTTCCTTTGGCTTTTGTATTTGGTCGCATAGGTAACTTTTTAAACCAAGAGTTGGTGGGACGACAGACTGATGTAAGTTGGGGGATTTTAGTTGATGGAGTGCTTCGTCATCCATCACAACTTTATGAGGCAATCCTTGAGGGGTTTGGTGTTTTTATAGTTGTTTATGTCTATAGAAGATACCAAAAATTTAGTGGAGAGTTGATTTTGGTCTATGCTATTAGTTATGGCATATTTAGAGCAATAGCTGAGATCTACCGAGCACCAGATCCGCAAATTGGCTATGTTTGTTGCCAGATGGTAACTCAAGGGCAGGTTATGAGTCTTACTATGAGTTTAGTTGGTGTAGCTGCATGGGTTTACTACTACAAAAAAGCAAAAAAAGCTTAAATCTTTCTATCATTTCTATGGAGTTTTTTATCTCTCTCTACTGAGCCTCTCCAAATAAAGTTTACTAAAAAGTAAGCCAAGAGTGAGCCCACGGTAGAGTAGAAAAAAGCCCCAACATAGAGGTCTATAAAGATGGCATCTATATTGTTAGTAAACCACTCTAGTGTCATCTCAACTTCAAGAGTCTCACTTCCTAGAAAAAATGAACCAGTTTGGTACTCCATATAGTACATTGGTGGCATAGTAAAAGGATTGCTTAGCCAACACATAGCAAGAGCTATGGGGACATTAAATTTGAAAAATGGCATCATAGCAATGACTAAGAGCATCTGCATAGGCATAGGTATAAAAGCTATAAATATACCTATAAATACAGCTTTTGAGACCATCTTTCTATTGGTGGATAGGTATTCTGTAGGCACTTTGTATTTTTTGATAAACTCTTTTAACTTTTGGCTTCTTGAGATTTTTTTAAGATTTTTTCTAACCATGATACAACTCGTTTTTTAAGTGATGAAATTATATCTTATACAACTTACAATTTGGATAATTTAAGACTCATCTTCTAAATATTTACTAGGTTCTCCAAAGTAGTAACCTTGTGCAAAATCAACATCAAGCTCTGCTACTTTATCAAAAACATTTTTTGAGTAAACAAACTCGGCTACAGTTTTTATATTCATCTTTTTGGCAAAGTCTACTATGGTTTGGGTGATGAGCTCCGAGTCCTTGTTTATATCTATATTTTTTATCATAGAACCATCTATCTTGATGTAGTCAACTTTTAACTTCATAAGATACTCAAAGTTAGAATATCCCGTTCCAAAATCATCAATAGAGACTTTGGCATCATAAGACTTGACTTCGTTGATAAACTTGATAACTTCATCAAAATTTTCAATACCCTCAGACTCAATAATTTCAAAAACAACTCTATTGCCCATCCCATATGTAGCTAATTTTTTAAGTATAAGATTATGAATATCTCTGTTTAGTATATCTTCTACTGAGATATTTATAGATACTAAATGTGGGGATTTTTTAAACTTATCAAATGTTTTTTCTATCATAATTTTAGTGAGCTTATGATAGAGCTTATTCTTTTTAGCAAGCTCTAAAAAGTGAATAGGGGCTATATATCTACCATCTTTATCAACTATACGCATGAGAGATTCATATTTTATTGTTTTTTGAGTTTTAACATCTACTATAGGTTGAAAAAGAGGCTCAACTCTATCTTCATCTATGGCAGCTTTTAGTTTCTTGGTCCAAATCACATTTCTTTCATAAACTTTTGACATAGCCATAGACTCATTGTAGAGCAAAAAGTTCTTTTTCTTTCTCTTTGCTACAACTAGAGCGGTGTCTGCATTTACAAGAAGCATATCAGTCCCGTATGACATTCCAATAGTAGCACTTAGGCTAACCTCTGCTTTTGATCCAAGAGAGAATGTTTTTTTTGAGATTTTTTCACTTATAAGCTCTGCAAAAGTTACAAACTCTTTTAAATCTACATCCTTTTGACAAAGATATGCAAACTCATCTGCATGTAGTCTATAAAGATTACCCTCTTTTGGTGTAAGTTTTTTTAAGAACTTAGCAAACTCTTTTAGAAGCATATCTCCGATATCGTCTCCATATAGGTCATTTATCTCTTGAAAAGAGTCTATATTTATGATCATCAAAAATGAGTGAAGTCTAAGTTCTAAAACCTCGGTAAGTCTTCTTCTATTTTGAAAAGATGTTAAATTATCATAATAAAATTGACGCTCAATAGAGTCAAGCATAGAGTTAAATATTTGCTTTATAGAGTCAAGTTCTTCTATATTGTCATTTACTTCAACTCTCTTAGTTATATCCTGAGATGAGGTAATACTTTTTATCATATCTGAGAAGTTTCTTATGGGTTTTATAAGAAGGGTATCAAGCTCAATGAAGATTGCTAAAAAGATTATAAGTGAAAAAACAACTATAAAGACTATGAAAAAATTTATCATCTGCGTAAGTGATATCTTTAAGTTAGTCGTGGGAAAAGAGATGTTTATAACTCCTAAAATATCTCCTCTTTTTGCATTTACGTGACACTTTAAACACTCAGCTTTAGCAACTATGGGATAGTAGTAATTTATAAGCTCTGAGCTTGAGATGTCTAAAATCTCCTTTCCTTGCATGGCCTTTTTAAGGTTTGGATTTGACTTGATGGCTACTTTGTCTTTTTCAATCTCTCCATAAAGAGCATCTACTAAAGAAGATCTATACGCATTTACTCTCATGCTCTCTTCTATAGAGTTTAGTCTTATGATTATTTTTTCTAAATCCTCTTTGTTCCAGCCCATTTGCATGCCAGTATAGAGTGTTTCAAAAACAAGTCTACTGCTTTTTTTGGCATCTATTTGTGCTAAGTTAGAGATGGCACTTTGTTTCATGTACTCACTGTAAATATACGCCGCGCCTATAGTAAAAAAAAGTGTTGTAAGTATTATTTTAGCAGTGATTTTTTTATAGGTTGTTTTTTTGGACATAAAGTTTTAAATCCTCTTGAAGCATAAATAAAGTCTATTATCATACTCTAATTTGAAATAAATAAAAAGCAAGTAGGTTTATTTGTTTAATAATATGCTAAAATCGGATTTATATTCACATAAGGTCAAATAAAGATGTCATTTGAAAAACTAGGACTTATAGAACCGCTTCTTCAAGCTATAAAAGAGTTAGGTTATAAAGAGCCAACTCTAGTACAAAAAAGAGCTATTCCTTTAGTACAAGCTAAGAGTGATATCTTTGCAACTGCACAAACTGGAACAGGAAAAACTGCAGCTTTTGCTTTGCCAATTTTGCAAAAACTAAGAAATGCAAGAGAGGATGAGAGCAAAGGTATAAGAGCAGTCATTCTCTCTCCTACTCGCGAACTCTCCATCCAGATACATCAAGATATACTAAACTACTCAAAATATATGAACATAAAGAGTGCAGTTATTGTTGGCGGAAAAGATATAGAAGCACAAAGAGCTTCGCTAAGAAGAGGGGTTGATATAGTTGTAGGAACTCCGGGGCGATTTATGGAACTTATGGAGAGTGGCATGAGTCTAGCAGATATTGTAGTTTTTGTAGTTGATGAAGCCGATAGAATGTTAGATATGGGCTTTTCAAAAGAGATAAGAAAAATCCACTTAAAACTTCCAAAGAGGCATCAAAGCCTACTTTTTTCAGCTACTTATAGTGATAAAGTAAGAAAACTCTCAAAACAGATACTTACAAAACCAGCATTTATAGAAACGGCCAAGAAAAACACTACGGTTGAGACTATAAATCAAGTAGCATATCTGGTAGATAGTGACAAAAAAGCCCAGCTTTTAGCATACTTAATAGGCTCAAGAAACTTTCCACAAGTTTTAGTCTTTACAAGAACAAAGGCGAGTGCTGATGAACTCTTTGTTGAGCTTAAAAAAGATGGTTTAAAGTGTGGAATCATTCATGGAGATAAAACTCAAGCAAACAGATTAAAAACACTCACACAGTTTAAAGAGAAAAAGATAAAAGTCCTCATAGCTACAGATATCGCATCTCGTGGGCTTGATATTGAAGAGCTTCCATATGTTATAAACTACGAACTTCCATCGATTCCAGAAGATTATGTTCACAGAGTCGGAAGAACGGGACGAGCTGGTCGTGATGGAGAGGCTATTTCGCTTTTAGATATTTACGAGAAGTATGATATACGAGATGTTGAGAGACTCATCGGTCAAAAAATACCACAAGAGACAGTAGAGGGTTTTGAGCCAGATCCAACCATCAGACGAAAAGATCAAGATGAGTTAAAACTCAAGAGTGAACATAAAAAACAAGAAGTTAAAAGAGATAGAAAAAAAGCATATATAAAACCAACTTCAAAGAAGAAGAAGAAAAAAACCACAAAAAGAGATGCTAAAGGTTAGCAATCATCTTTTGTGGTTGATTCTTGAATAGTTTTGTAAAACCAACCAAGACCTACGAGCATAATAGTTGTTCCTATAAGCAGATAAAAGGCACTTAGCATTTTTGAAGCATCATCAAGAGCTATTTTAAACACTACCATCAGGGTCTCGATTGAGAGGGCGATGATTATTGAGATTAGAAACTTTCCAAGAACTTTATATTGTTTATCCTCTGTTTGGTGAAAAGATTGGTACATAACCTCATGCTCAAAAATTTGTTTTGCAAGGTCATAGATGGCAAGACCAAGTGTCATGGATATGATGGAAGTAAATATATCGTGCAAAAAATCTGAGGTTGAGAGTGAAAATAGTAGTGTAAAAAATATATATCCACCATAGGCTATAAGTGCAATAGCTACAAACGCTAGCATTGTAGAGCCAAAGAAGTAGATAGTTCGCTTTACTTTGTCATGAAAGCTGTTGTACTCTATAAGCTTTAAATCCTCTAAAAGATGTATAAGATTGATATCAAAAACATAATAAATAGAGTCAACATACTGAACAACACTAAGACTCGCTTTTCCTGTTTTGTGATGGATGTATGGGTTTGAGATATAGATATCATCACCATCAAGTTGAAGTTTTATAAAGTAGTGACTCTTGTCATTTCCAATTTGTGAAGAGTCAGACTCTTTTTTTGAGATAACGGGGGTAGACTGTTTAAAATCTGAATCAACTCCATACATCAACTGTATAAATCTATTTTTCTTTAAAATTTCTAAAGAGTTATCCATATAGTTTCTAGGAAGACTATTTATAAAAGTTTTTAAAAAAGAATCAACATTTATTTTTTGTGTTCTATATGCGTTTATAACTTCTTTCATGATTGCTTCCATATATTATAGATTTGCCAAGTATGCGAGATTATAGTTTAGTATATTTAGATTATTAGAAATAATTATGGACTCTTTATTTGTTTAAGCTAGATTAAATATTGGAAAAAAGTTACAAATTTACCCACAAAATAAAAATTTATCCATATTTATCTAAAATTTTTAGCATGCTATGTTCATGCTATTTTTGTGCTTTAGTATACAAGGGTAAAAAATCACAAAGGGAAGATGTATGAAAAAGCATATAACATTAAGCCTAATGGCAATAGGATTCTTAAGCTCAGCAAACCTTCAAGCCGCTGAGGATTTAAGTACGATGTTTAGTGAGGGAAAGGTGAGTGGACAAATTAGAGCTTTTAGTATTTCTAGGGCAATGGATTATAGTACGGCTACAGCAGATGACTTTACAAGAAATGCGAATGCTATCGGTGGTCATTTAAAGTATGAAACTGCAGATTTTAAAGGTTTAAACTTTGGAGCTGCTTTTTATACTACAAATGGTTTTTTAAATGAGAGTGATAAAACTAGTAAAAAGTTTGATCCAACACTTTTGGGAAAAGATAATGAGAGTTACTCTATTTTAGGTGAAGCCTATATCGCCTACGACGCTAAAGATTTAGGAACCCAAACAAATATAAAGTTTGGTCGTCAAAAATTAGATACTCCAATGGCTGGCTCAGACGATGCAAGAATGCTGCCAAACCTTTTTGAGGCAGTAGTAGTAAGCAACACAGATATCACAGATACAACTCTTATAGCAGCTCACGTAACTCGTTTTGCCCAAGGTACATTCGGTCGTGCTTACGGTACGGGTGGGATTTTGGGTGCAACCTCAGGTTACTCAGCAGTTGATGCTTCAAATCAGGTAGGTGATTTTAATAATGTAGGTAGTTATGCTGTTGGCAAAAGTACTGATGGTATTTCAATTGTTTCTGCAATATATAAAAAAGGTGCATTTAAAGCCCAACTTTGGGATTATTATGCACATGATATTTTAAATGTTATCTATGGTGATGTTAGTTTTTCATGGAAATGCTTACTTAATGACAATGTAACACCTTTTGTAGCAGCTCAGTTTATTAAAGAAAATGATGTTGGAGACAAACAACTAAAAGCAATAGGGGGTAACGGTAAGGTAGATAGTTCATACTGGGCTGTTAAAACTGGAGCTTCTATAGAAAACTTTACAGCTTTTGTAGCATATTCACAAACAAGTGAAAATTCCGCAGGTGATGCATCTTATGCAAATGCCATCATTTCTCCATGGGGTGGAATGCCAGCATATACTCAAGGTATGGTAACTCGTCATCAGTTTTTAGCAGGAACAAAGGCTTATAAACTAGCTGCTTCATACAACTTCAAAGCATTTGGACCAGACTTTAAAGCTGTTATTTACTATGCAAACTTTGATATGGACAAATACAACGGTTATACCGAGGATGATGCAAGTGAAAGCGGTTTTGATCTGATATACAACACAGACTTTGTTAAAGAGTTACAACTTCGTCTTCGCGGAAACTATGCAAGAGACTTTAATGTAAATACAACTAGCGATACAGTTAGTTGGAACGAATACAGATTTATAGTTAACTATAATTTTTAGTATTTATTCTACCTCAAAAGAGGTGGAGCGAGAGAAAACGTAAATAAAATTAAGGAAATAAAGTATGAAAAAAGAAATGGTGGAACACATCAAAGCAAATCCTCATTATCAAGAACTCATAGCAAAAAGATCTAGCTTTGCTATTAAACTAACTATTCTTATGTTGGCGGTATATTTT
Source organism: Sulfurimonas hongkongensis (assembly GCF_000445475.1). NCBI lineage: Bacteria > Pseudomonadati > Campylobacterota > Epsilonproteobacteria > Campylobacterales > Sulfurimonadaceae > Sulfurimonas > Sulfurimonas hongkongensis. The sequence continues at coordinate 253,166 of NZ_AUPZ01000013.1, read as the reverse complement.
ATATTTATCCTAACTATAGCATTTAATCCATCAGTCCTTGGAACTCCACTGTCTGCTGACTCTGTAACAACTATAGGTATCCCAATAGGAATGGCAGTGATTGTTTTTGCTTTTATCTTAACTGGTATCTATACAAAAAGAGCTAACGGCGAATTTGATGAGCTTAGCAACAAAGTTAAAGAATCACTAAAGGAAGATAAATGATGAATATAAATAGAATATTTTTATTTTTAATACTTGGCACGATTGCAGTATTTGCAGCTGGTGCTATTGAGGGTGAAGTTCAAAAGCAAGCCCTTAATGTATCTGCTATTGTAATGTTTATAATCTTTGTTGGTGGAACTCTTGGTATCACTTACTGGGCTGCAAAACGCACAAAGAGTGCGAAAGATTTCTATACTGCTGGTGGTGGAATCACTGGTTTTCAAAATGGTATGGCAATCGCAGGTGACTATATGTCAGCGGCTTCTTTTTTAGGAATTTCTGGTCTAGTCTACTTAAAAGGTTATGATGGACTTATCTACTCTATAGGTTTTTTAGTTGGTTGGCCAATTATCCTTTTTATGATTGCAGAGCCTCTAAGAAACTTAGGAAAATACACTTTTGCTGACGTTGCTTCATATAGACTTCGCCAAACTCCCATTCGCTCACTTGCAGCTTCTGGATCTATTGCAACTGTTATTCTTTATCTAATCGCTCAAATGGTAGGTTCGGGTAAACTTATACAACTTCTATTTGGTCTTCAGTATGAGATAGCTGTTATTATAGTTGGTGTTCTTATGATACTTTATGTAACATTTGGTGGTATGCTTGCTACTACTTGGGTACAAATCATTAAGGCATTTTTACTACTCTCTGGTGCTACATTTATGGCAGTAGCTGTTATGGCACACTACAACTTTAACTTTGGCGAGCTCTTCTCACATGCTACAGAGTTAAAAGGCATAGAAATAATGTCTCCGGGTGGGCTCGTCTCAGATCCGATCTCGGCCATCTCGCTTGCCATCGCTCTTATGTTTGGTACTGCGGGACTTCCTCATATCCTTATGAGATTTTTTACAGTTAGTGATGCAAAAGAGGCTAGAAAGTCGGTTTTTTATGCAACTGGTTTTATCGGTTACTTCTATATCCTAACTTTTATCATTGGTTTTGGCGCTATCGTTATGGTCTTTCAAAATCCTCAATACTTAGATATGGCTAAACAAGCTATAGACGGAGGTTATCCAATTTTAGGTGGAAACAACATGGCAGCAATTCACTTAAGCCATGCAGTTGGTGGTGACTTTTTCTTAGGGTTTATCTCAGCGGTTGCTTTTGCTACTATTTTAGCTGTTGTTTCAGGTCTTACTTTAGCTGGTGCATCTGCAATCAGTCATGACCTCTACTCATCTGTTATCAAAAAAGGTAAGGTTGATGGTATTACTGAGATGAAAGTTTCAAAAGCTGCAACTGTAGTTTTAGGTATTCTTGCTATTATTATGGGTATCGCGTTTGAGAAACAAAATATCGCATTTGTTGTTGGTCTTGCTTTTGCTATTGCAGCATCTGCTAACTTTCCAATACTTTTTCTTTCAATGTATTGGGGTAAACTTACAACTCGTGGTGCAGTGATTGGTGGCTCAGTAGGTCTTGCTACTGCTGTTATACTTGTTATCTTAGGTCCAATTGTATGGGTTGATATTTTAGGAAATGCTACGGCAATCTTCCCTTATAAATACCCAGCACTATTCTCAGTATTAGCTGCTTTTATCTCTATATGGTTCTTCTCTATAACTGACTCTTCTCACGATGCTAAAGCTGAGAGAGAAGCTTTTGAAGCTCAGTATATTAGAAGTCAAACAGGTATTGGTGCAGAGGGTGCTTCTGAGCATTGATTTTACGCACTCAAACGAACAAGTCCGTTTGAGTGGCAGGGACAAAAATTGTCCCTTGCAACCCCCTAAAGCTACGAAAATAAATTTTCGAGAGCCTGAAAATTGTAGAGAGTAAAATCTCTACCCTTTAATTTTTAAACTTAATAAGGAGATGTAAAGTTGAGTATATTAGATCAACGAAAACTTATAGAATCCATACATCCTTTTGGACTCTTAAGTAGAGAGACACTTGATAATCTTATGCAAAAGATTGATATAGCCTACTATCCAAAAGACACACTGCTCATCTCTAAAAATCTCCCATCCATCGCTTTTTACATCATTATAAAAGGCTCAGTAACAGAGTATATAGATGATGAAGTTCAAAATGTTTACTCTCATGGCGATACTTTTGATGCAGATGCACTTATATATGGAAAATGTGAAGGAAGATTTGTAGTAGATGAGGATCTTATCTGTTATGAGATTAAAAAAGATGATTTTTTAGAACTAATGCAAAATAAAAAGGTGCAAAACTACTTTCTTCAAGACTTTGTAACAAGACATCAACAACTTAAAAACTATGATATGCAGAGTGATTTTTCTGGATTTTTAATGGCGAGAGTCTCAGATATATTTTTACATAAAGCTTGTGTAGTTGAGTCACATGAGAGTATATTTAGTGCTTTGAGCAAACAAGAAAAACTAAAAGCACATGTAATCATCGTAAAAAAGGAGAATGAATACTCCATAGTTACAGACACTGACCTAAGAAAACATGTGCTCTTAGGTGGGGCTGATGTAGAAGATGAGATAGTAACGATTGCTACAAAGGGGCTTATAAGCATTGATATTGAAGATTTTTTGTTTAACGCTCTTTTGATAATGACTCAAAATGGGATAAAAAGAGTAGTTGTGATGAAAGACAATAAGGTCTTTGGAGTGCTAGAGCAACTAGACCTTCTTAGCTACTTCGCAAACCATTCGCACCTCGTAGCAGTGCAGATAGACAAAGCTCAAAATATCGATGACTTAAAAATTCTGCAAGCTGATATGAAAAACATCATAATAACACTTCGTGCCAAAGGTGTAAAGGTAAGATATATTACAAAACTAATCTCAACTCTTAATATCAAAGTCTATAAAAAAGTCTTTGATATGTGTGTTGAGAAGGAGTTACAAGAGAATTGCGCTTTAATAGTTATGGGAAGCGAAGGAAGAGAAGAGCAGACTCTAAAGTCTGACCAAGATAATGCTCTAATCATTAGAAATGGCACAGATGTAAAACTCTATGAAGAGCCTATGATGAAGTTAAACTCATATTTGTTAGAGCTCGGTTTTCCAAAGTGTCCTGGCAATATCATGGTAAGTAACGAGTTTTGGAGAAGAGATGAGAGTGGATATAAGAAGTTAATAGCTGGATGGACACAGAGTATGGGTGAAGCTGATGTTCAAAATTTAAGCATCTTTTTAGACGCAAAGTGTGTAGCAGGAGATGAAGAGCTTTTAAGCTCACTCATTACGCATCTCCATCAGCACTTCCATCAAAGAGATGATGTTTTAGCTCATGTTGCAAAAGCAGTTCTTAATTTTGAGACTCCACTCACTATGTTTTCAGGGTTTGTTTTAGAAAAAGGGCAACAAAATAGACTTGATTTAAAAAAAGGTGGACTTTTTGCACTTGTTCATGGAGTTAGAACTCTATGTTTGGAGTATGAAATAACCCAAACAAACACTATAGAGAGGATAAAAGAGCTCAATAACAAGGGCATTATTGACAAAGTTTTTGCTACAGAGCTTATAGAGAGTTTTGACACACTTAGTGCGATTCGCTTAAAGGCAACGTTAGAGGCGAAATCTTTGGATGAGAGTGACTATATAAATCCGCAATCTTTGGAGAAGATTCAAAGAGATCTGCTAAAAGATAGTTTTAAAATCATAAACAAGTTTAAAAAGTTTATGAGCTTTCACTTTCACTTAAATATGGTCTCATAATGCTATTTTCTTTTATACAAAAGATGAAAACAAAGGCAAATCGTTCAAGACTTAAAGAGAAAAAGTATGAGTTTTTATTTCAAGAGGATTTGAGTGGCGAGTATGTTGTTTTTGATACAGAGACAACAGGATTAAACCCTAAAAAAGATGAGATTGTCTCTATAGGGGCAGTAAAGGTAAAAAACAATAAGATACTAACTTCACAAACTTTTGAAGTTTTTATAAAAAACTCTTGTGAAATGAGCTCAAAAAGTATAGAGATTCACCGCATAAGACCGATAGATCTAGAAAATGCTAAGACTACGGAGGTCGCAATTCGTGAGTTTTTAGACTTTATAGGTTCAAGACCACTCGTTGGTTACTACTTAGAGTTTGATGTTAGTATGATAAACAAATATATTAAGCCAATGTTGGGTATTACTCTTCCTAACAAAAAGATAGAAGTCTCTGAAATATACTTTGATGAGACAATTTCTTTGATACCTCAAGGAAATATTGATTTGAGATTTGATACAATTTTAAAAAATTGTGGTGTCCCCAATATGGGTGCCCATAATGCAGTCAATGATGCAATCATGACAGCCATGATATTTTTAAAATTGAAGAAAGCTTAACGTAGTCAAAGGGAATAGTTGCTTTGATGTACTAAATAATAAAAAAAGGAAAAAAAATGATAGAAAAAAAACAAGTTTTTAAACCAAACAAAGAGTTTGCAAAAGTGGCAAATATTAAAAATATGTGTGAATATTATGAACTTCAAGAGAGTGCTATGGAGGATTATGAGGGTTTTTGGGGCGATGCAGCTAAAGAAAAGATCGACTGGATAGAACCATTTACTGATGTATTAGATGAGAGCAAAGCACCCTTTGTTAAGTGGTTTGGTGGTGGAAAGTTAAATGTTGCTCAGCAGTGTATCGATCGCCATTTAGAGACTCGCAAAAATAAAGCGGCTATCATTTTTGAAGGCGATAGAGGAGATATTCAGACTATTACTTACTTAGATTTATATAAACATGTAAACAGATTTGCTAACCTTTTAAAAGAGGATTTTGATGTAAAAAGAGGAGATAGAGTTATTATCTATATGCCAATGATTCCAGAAGCTGCTTATGCGATGCTAGCATGTGCTAGAATAGGTGCTATTCACTCTATAGTTTTTGGTGGATTTTCTTCAGAAGCTCTTCGTGATAGAATCGAAGATGCGGAGGCCAAAGTGGTTATAACAGCAGATGGAGCTTATAGAAAAGAGCGTCCTTATATGCTAAAGCCAGTTGTTGATGAAGCGCTTGAAGGTAAAACTCCAGTTAAAAAAGTTCTAGTTGTTGAGAGAAACAATGAAGATGTGGCTTGGGTGGCAGGGCGAGACTACTCATACAACGAGCTCATAAAAGATAAGTCATCAGTCTGCGAGGCTGAGGTTATGGATGCTGAGGATCCGCTATTTTTACTATATACATCAGGCTCAACTGGAAAACCAAAGGGTGTTCAACACAATTCTGCTGGATATATTCTTTGGGCACAGATGACTATGGAATGGGTTTTTGATGTAAAAGAAAATGATACTTACTGGTGTACAGCTGATATTGGTTGGATTACTGGACATACTTATATAGTTTATGGACCACTTGCTATGGGAGCTACTACTGTAATGTTTGAGGGTGTTATCACATTCCCAGATGCAGGGCGCCCTTGGGCAATGGTTGAAGATCATAGAGTTAACCAATTTTATACAGCTCCTACTGCAATCCGTGTTTTACATAAAATGGGAGAAGATGAGCCTGCAAAATATGATCTTAGCTCTTTAAAAGTTCTAGGAACAGTTGGCGAACCAATAGATCCTCCAGCTTGGAAATGGTACCATGAAGAAGTTGGCGGAGGCAGATGCCCTATAGTTGATACTTACTGGCAGACTGAAACGGGCGGACACATGGTCTCTCCTCTTCCAGGTGCTACTCCTATAAAACCAGGATGTGCGACTCTACCACTTCCGGGTATTATGGCTGAGGTGCTTGACCCCGCAACTGGAGAAAAATCAGAAGTAGGTGAGACTGGATATATGTGTGTAACTCGCCCTTGGCCAGCACAAATTCGCAATGTTTGGGGTGATGAAGAGAGATATATAACGTCTTACTATAGCGATGTGAAAAAAGATGGCAGAGCTGTATATTTTACAGGTGACGGTGCTATGTATGATGAAGATGGCTACATTACAATCACAGGACGTACAGATGATGTTATCAATGTAAGTGGACATAGAATGGGAACAGCTGAAGTTGAAGCTGCCATCAAGAAACACTCAAATGTTGCAGAGGTTGCAGTTGTTGGTAAACCGCATCCATTAAAAGGTGAGGGCATCTTTGCCTACATCGTTTTAAAAGAGGATGAAGGTCTTGCCGATGAAGTTGAAGAGGTTAGAACTATTAACAATATTATCAAAAAAGAGATTGGAAATATCGCTCTTTGTGATGATATGGTTTTTGTATCAGGACTACCTAAAACTCGCTCAGGAAAAATCATGAGAAGAATCTTGCGTATTATTGCTAAAGGTGAAGTTGTTACCCAAGATATCTCAACTCTTGAAGATCCAAGTATAGTGGCAACAATAGCTAGTAAAGTTCAAAGTTGTTCTTTATAAATAAGACTTAGGATTTGATATACTTTCATAAATAAAATATAAAAGAGTTTAGATGCAGTTATGTGTAGCACTTGATTTGCCCACAAAAGAAGAGAACTTAGAGCTGGTTAAAAAGATAAAGAAGTATGATGTTTGGCTAAAAGTCGGGCTTCGTAGTTATATAAGGGATGGAGAGAATTTTTTAGTCCAAATCAAAAAGATAAATCCTGACTTTAAAATATTTTTGGATTTAAAACTCTATGACATACCAAATACAATGGCAGACGCAGCAGAGTCCATCGTGGGCTTGGGTGTTGATATGTTTAATATTCATGCATCGGCTGGTAAAAGAGCTATGAGTGAGGTTATGAAGAGACTTAGCAAGTATGAGACTAGACCAATAGTCTTAGCTGTAACAGCTCTTACCTCTTTTAGCGAAGATGAGTTTTTAGAGGTTTATGAAAAGGATATTGCATTTAAAGCTGACCAGTTTGCAAAAGATGCAATGAGCAGTGGACTTGATGGAGTAGTGTGCTCAGCCTTTGAGAGTACTTCTATTAAGAGTGCTACAACTAAAGAGTTTATGACTCTAACTCCAGGTATTCGTCCTTTTGGAGAGGATGCAGGTGATCAACAAAGAGTAGCAAACGTTGCATATGCAAAAAATGCTATGGTTGACTTCATAGTAGTTGGTCGTCCAATTTATCAAGCTTCAAATCCATCAGAAGTTGTTGAGAGAATAATAAAAGGGCTTTAAAAACTCTACTTTTTTTGATATAAAATATATACTCAAAAGTTCTAATATTTAAGCTTGTTATTATCAAGGAGTGACTATAATTGCACTCTTCAACGGATAGATGGGTGAGCGGCTGAAACCACATCCCTGCTAAGGATGCGTATGGGTAACTGTACCGAGGGTTCGAATCCCTCTCTGTCCACCATGAAGCCCTATTTTTAGGACTTTGTAGCCCCTTAAAAAAATAACTAAAATCCCTTGCTTACCCCTAAAGTTAAAATTATTGATAAATAGAGATACTTCTATCAAAATCTTTGTAGTTTGATTGTAGATAAATTACGCCAATTCAAGTTTGAGCTTTTTGCAGTTAACCTTTTCTGTTTACCCGCCTATTGAATTTTAAGAGTGTTGCACTTTAAACTTGAATTGGCGTATAAATACTACTTATAAGTACCCTCACGAGTAGTTACATGTAAGACTAAAATCACAAGCCTGTCTTCATACTTTTTATATATAACTCTATATGTTCGGAGTTTTAAGCGGTAAAGTGTCTCTTTTTGTCCTTTAAGCTTTTTAATTTTAGCAGAGCGCATAAGTGATTTTTCATTAGTAGAAGAAAAACTTTGTGCAAACGCTTCAAGAGAATCAAGTATGAAAGCTTGATTTTGTTTATCTATTGATTTTAAATCTTTTTTAGCAGAATTAAAAAACTCAAGAACATACAAATTAAAGTCCTAATTCTTTTCTTAACTCTTCAAGAGATATAGTAGGCTCGTTATCATTAAGTCTTTTTTCGGCCACCCTAATATCTAGGTAGTCAAAATACATATCAAGTGCAGAAGAAATAATATGACTTTTCTTTTCATTTAACTCTTTAGCATAATGATTTATATCTTCATTTACGGAAGCTGGTAATGTAATGTTTAATCTAACTGTACTCATTTTGTCATTCCTTGTTTATGTGTATAATTATACACCAATTTTAGGTAATAAAAAATAACTAAAATCCCTTGCTTACCTTTAAGAGTCAAACTGTAGATTTGCAAACGCAATCTTAAACTTTTTATATAGTTTGTATTCTATAAACACTGCAAAAATTCCCAGAACTGCTAAAAAGATAAGCATATTTAATAGTCTTATCCCAAGGTAGTCAAATATCATAGCAGTTACAGCACCTCCAATAATGGCAGCTGAGACAAAAAACGATCTTAGCATAAGGTAGTCTTTAATATCTATCTCATTTTTCATAAAGTCAACTGTGTGAATCCTTGATATCTCAAAAGTTATGGCTTGAAGTGTGAAGATACTAAGTATGACATAAGTAAATACTACCATATCATACATCGAGAGTGAGTAACTGATAACTTGGATAATGTCTAAAATGATTACAAAAAGGTAGATATTGTAAATTTTCATTCTTTTAAAAAGAGGCTGAATTAGGCCATCAGTTGCACCAAGAAGCATATAAAAGCTTATCATAAAGGCAAGTGTAAGCTTCTAGTTTTGTGATATAGGGCATGATAATCCAGTCTATATATGTTGTAAAAAAGAGTACAATGATTTGGAGTTTTAAAAATTTGCTCTTATTTAGTTCAGTATAGATATTTTTATAATTTTTCACTGCCATAGTTTAACTCCATAAGATAAGCATCACAGCCATCTTTATAAAAAGCTTTTAATTTTTTTGCAACTTTAAAACCATTTTTTTCATACAGAGAAAATGCAACGATATTATCTACTCTTACTTCTAAGATAAACTTTTGAAATCCTAAATCCTTAAGATTTTTTGAAGCTTGCTGTAGCAGAGCTTTTGAGATGCCTCTTCCTCTAAAAGAGTCTTTTACTCCAAGGGAGTATAGTTTTGCATCTTTTCTTTTTGTAAGGATTAAAATATACCCAGCAAGAGTACCTTCTACTTCCGATAAGAGTACAAGAGAGTTTTTAGCGTGGTAGTAAAGGGAACCTTTTGAGAGAGGGTAGTTTTTAGAGCAAAAGAGTTCTCTCTCTAAGCCGTACAAAGCATTAACATCAGATGTTTTAGCTTCTCTTAGTTTCATTTTTGGTAGATAGTATATTTTGCAACAAGCTTAGAAGGACGATATGACATCTTTACCTTACGAAGGTTTTCAAAGCCCATATCATCGCCTACATTTATATATGTGATCTTATAATGATCTTTTAATATCTTAGAAAATTCTCTAAATATAAACTGTGCACATCCTAAAATCTCAAAGTCTGTTTTTTCTATGATAACAGTAGCTGTGTCCAATCTTATACGCTCTCCAACTGTAAAACCTTTTAGCTCGCCATTTATATATATAACTATCCCAAGCAAAGATAGCTCTGCGTAGTGTTTTAGCATCTGTTTAACTGCACTTCTCTCTTGATGTATTCCCTCTAAGTAAACTTCTGCCTCTTCTTTTGGCATATATCTAACTCTATCTGATGTCCATTTATTAAAAAGATTCATAATCTCAACTTTATGTTTAATGCTGTCTAACTCTTCTATTTTATAGTCAGGATAAGACTTTACAAACTTGTTTATTTCAGTTCTTTTTGTGTGATAACTGTTTCCTCTAAGACCTATAAGAGCTTCAACTTCATAGATATAATCAACTAATTTTTTCTCAACTATATAAGACTCCAACATCTCAAACATGCTCTGAGCTTCATCAGCATCTTGGATAAACTCTTCTACCATCGAGCCTTGGACATAGTCTATGCGTGAGTAGTAGTGCGAAGAGTTGTTTTCATTCATAATTTCAAAACACTTTATGATGGCATCTGTGATGTTTTTCTTTTTTCCCAAAGGAGGCAGTAGCATTGTAAGCTCTCCGCCAGTCATAACAAAAAGACAAAAACATTTGTTTATAACAGCATAAAATCCACTGCTATTTGCAAGCCAGATAAAATTTGCGGCAAAAGTATAGTCGCTAAGCTCAGCGTCTACCCTTGAGAGATACTTCTCCATAATAGGTCTTGTATCTATTGTAAACTTTTTTAATTTCTTTCTATTTACAGTTAAACTTCCCACTTAAAATCCTCTTTTTTTATATAAAAATCATCAATGGAACTATACATCTTTTTTAGAGTTTTGCAGTTGCAAAATGAAGGATATTTAACTGAGAAATAAGGACAAATAAATAGTTGTTTTGAGTTCATATTTACAAACTATATTTTGTCTTTACAATAAAGGTTGAAGTAGCTGTTATTTTAAAATATCATGGAGCTTATAACCATCCTGCATGGTTTTGTTTACCTCGCTCCACTCCTCTTTTTCAATGGAACTCTTTAGCATCTTAAGTTCACCTTCAAAGAGTTCTATTGCTTCAAGAAGATTTGTTTTGTTTTGTCTAAAGATATCTTCCCACATATTTGGCGAACTTTTTGCAAGGCGACTCATCGAGCGGAAACCACCAGCTGCTAGGGCTATGATATTGTTTTTATTCTCTTGTTTCATAACTGTATTTGCTAAAGAGTAGGAGATAGCGTGAGGCATATGAGAGATAAAAGCAGCGTGACGGTCATGCTCAACAGCTCTCATAAAGTACTTTTTCATGCCTAGTGCTTTGAAGATTTTTTTACTAACTTCTCTTTGGATTTCACCACTATCTTCTAAATCACACAAGACTACAACTTGGTCTTCATAAAGTCCTTCTATGGCTGCCGTTGGACCGTAGTTTTCTGTTCCAGTCATTGGATGTGCTGCTATAAAGTTTTTTCTAATGGACTCTGGAGTAGATGCAACTATCTTTGACTTAGTACTTCCAAGGTCTATAATAGTAGTGTCTGATGGCACATTTTGTAGTTTCTCTAAAGCTAAGATAACCCCATCAACAGGGATAGCTAGAAAGATGACATCATAGTTATAAACCTCTTCAAACTCTACTATCTCACTAACGAGCCCAAGCCGAAGTGCTACTTTTTTGTGCTCTTTGTTGTGATCACTTCCAACAACTCTCTTTACAAAATCCAATTTTTTCAGACTCAAAGCTAAAGAACCACCCATGAGTCCAAGTCCCACTATTGCTACATTCATATTTATATTCTTTTTTTTGTGAAATTATACATGAGTTTTTGGTTTTTAGCCTAATTTTTAAGTAAAAAACCTTTGTTTAAAAAAATTTTGGCATAATCTCAAGACAAAAGGATTTTAGATGTTTGATAAGGTAAGTTTAAAAGATATAAAAACTATAGCAAAAGTTGCAGGCGATGAAATTATGAAAATCTATGAAAGAGATTTTGAAATTGAGTATAAAGAAGATAACTCGCCACTCACAGAAGCTGACATTAAGTCAAATGAGATTATCTGTAACTCACTTTTTAGTCTATATCCAGAGATTCCAATCCTCTCTGAAGAAAATAGCATCGTAGAGTATAAAGTTAGAAAAAAGTGGAACTATTACTGGTGTATTGACCCTATAGATGGAACAAAAGAGTTTATTAAAAAAAATGGAGAGTTTACTGTAAATATAGCTTTGATACGTAAAGATACTCCAGTCTTAGGTGTTGTTTATGCTCCAGCACTAGATTTGATGTATGCGGCTAAAAAGGATGAGGGTGCTTACTTAAATGATAAAAGGCTACCTTTATATACAAATGAGAATAAAAAAGAAAAACTTTTTGTTGTGGCATCAAAATCACACCTCTCATCTAAAACTCAAAAATTTATAGACGCTCTTGATACAAAAGAGGTAGAACAAGTCTCAAAAGGGAGTTCACTAAAACTTTGTATGGTTGCAGATGGAAGTGCTGATATCTATCCAAGACTTGCTCCAACTATGGAGTGGGATACGGCAGCAGCTGATGCAATAGTAAGGGAAGCTGGAAAGATGAGTTATGATTTTAAGACGAATAAGCCTATGGTGTACAACAAGCAAGACCTTTTAAATCCTTGGTTTGTTATAAAGTAGACAAATGACAAAATTTATAGCTCGTGTAACTTAAGATTAACCATATAAAAGGTAAAATCTTCACTTATTTTATATCTATGGAACTTCAATGAGAATATTTTTAGCACTACTGCTAACCCTACTTACTATTAATCTATCTGCTATGACTATAAAGTCTATTGATTATGTTGGAATGGTACACATTTCAAAACCTGTTGCTCTTAGAATGCTTGAGTTTAGTGTTGGAGATGATGTCGATATAGAGACTATAGATGAGTCTATAAAAAAGTACTTTAAGCAAGGCTATTTTGATGATGTTTGGGCTGAGTTTGATGATGGCAAGCTTACCTTTCACTTTAAAGAAAAAGCTATCATCTCAAAAATTGAGTTAAAAGGTTGGAAAGAGAGCGATAAAGATATTTTAGAGACAGTAGTTCAGATTAAAAAAGGCTCACTCTATGATAAAAAGAAACTCCAAGCTGCAAAAAAAAGAATTCAAGAAGCCATAGCACAAAGTGGAAAGATAGATAGTGTTGTCGAGGTAGAAGAAGAGATACTTGACAATGGAAGCATAAAAGTAACTTTTATAGTAAATGAAGGTGAAGAAATAGTTATTCAAAAAATAGACTATAGTGGTGTTTTAGGGCTTGATAGTGATCTTTTCAATGACGTTATAGCGAACAAAGAGAAGCAGTTTATGGGTTGGTTTTGGGGTAGAAATGATGGGGAGATGAAACTTCTAGATCTTTCATATGACCCGCTTAGAATCCGTGACTTGTATATGCAATATGGGTATTTAGATGCAAAGGTTGATGAGCCATTTACTAGAGTAAACTTTGACCACTATACAGCTGAGATGAGCTATCAGATAGAAGAGGGCGAAGTTTATACTATTAGTGGCATCTCTATAAATCAACTTAAGCAAGTTATAGATGAAGATAAGATTAAAGAGATTGTAAGCTTAGAAGTAGGTGAGCCTTTTAATATCAAGACCTTTCGTGAAGATGCAGAGAAGGTAAAGACTCTTATTGCAGACCTAAGTTACGCTTTTGTTCAAGTTGTTCCTGACTTAAAAAAGAACAAGGATGACAATACAGTTGAAGTCGTCTTTAAAATCACACCCGGCGATAAAGTAAAGATAAGAAATGTAGTTATCTCAGGGAACAATAGAACACTAGATAGAATCATCAGAAGAGAGTTATACCTCGGACCTGGTGATATGTACTCATTAACTGATTTAAAAGATTCAAGAAATTCACTAGGAAGACTAGGTTTTTTTGATGGAAATACTATAGAAGAAAAAAGAGTAGATAACTCTACTATGGATCTTGTTGTTAAGGTAAAAGAGGCTCCAACTGGGAACATCCAACTCGGTGGTGGATATGGAAGTTATGGTGGACTTTTAGTTACTGTGGCAGTAAACGATAGAAATATTTGGGGTTCTGGTATAGACATGGGAGTACAAGTTGAGAAGTCTGAGACTTCACAAAACTACTCCTTTAATATCTCTAATTCAAGATTAAATGATAGTGACTTTAGTGGTAACTTCTCTATATTTAAATCATTTTATGAGTATAATGATTATAGTGTTGATTCTCAAGGTTTAAGCTTTGGAGTAGGGCATAGATTTACTAGATATATTAGCGGATACTTAGGCTATAGTTTCTCTGATAATAGTTATAGTGATGTAACTATTGACCCCGAAGAATTAGACCCAAGATACTTTGAAAGCTATTCTAAAAGTTCAGTTATTGTAAATGTTAAGTTTGACAATACAGATGATTATTATCTTCCTAGAGAGGGATATACTATGAGTCAAAGTTTTGAAAATGCAGGGGTTGGTGGTGATGCAGACTTCCTTAAAAGTAGAACGAATTTTGCCAAATTTACTGGACTAGAAGAGTATATAGGCTTTGATGCTATCTTTAGATATAAGGCTAGATTTTATTATGCAGAGGATACTGGCTATTTACCAATCGCAGATAAATTTTATATGGGTGGTATGGGAAGTGTTAGAGGATATGAGTCTTATTCAATTTCCCCAACTGAAGACAGAACTGATGGCAGCGTAGCTAGAGTAGGTGCAAAGCAGACCTTTTCTAACAATGTAGAGGTGAGTTTTCCACTAGTCCCAAAAGCAAAAATGAGGCTTGTTACTTACGTAGACTGGGGTTTTATAGGTGATAGCTCCTTAAGTGAGTATTCTAGAGGTGGCTATGGTCTAGGACTTGAGTGGTTTTCGCCAGTTGGTCCTATTCAGCTTATGTTTTCACAACCTTTGGCAGAAGAAGAAGGAGACAAAACTACCGCATTTGAATTTAGCATGGGGCAGAGATTTTAGTAGAGAATCTTAAAAAATAACTTTTAAATTCTCTATGGTGTCTAGTTTATTAAAAGACTCTCTACTTAGATGGAGAGTTTCATCTGCATTAATATTTAATATCCCATCTTCAAAAACAAAATTATATTTTAAATTTCTAGGTCTATGAGCTACAAGTGAAACGCTTAAAGAGAGTATAAAGCTAAGAGCATCTAGAGTGTTTTTTTCTGGTAGAAGTTCTTTATATTTTTGTATATGAGAAGAAGATGGAAGTTTCTTTTTAGCGTATTTGCAAAGTGTAGAAATTAGAGTTATCTGTTTATGAGTAAAACCATATTCTAACGCACTTTGGAGTATGTAGTAGCTATGTTTATTTTTAGAGTAGAAATGAATAGAATTACCACAAGGATAAAGTTTTGCAGCTATGCTTAAATCTCTTCTATAACTTTTATCTATAGCAAGATGTTTGTGAGTAAGATCAAAAATTTTCTTTACAAGGAAGCTTAACTGGCTTGCTATAGCTTTCTCGCTTATGTGTGAGTCTAAGATATATCTAGTTGAGATACTGTAATGCTCGGGAAATCTATCCTTAGAGTTTCTAAGTAAATCTGCAAGAAATGCGCCTTCTCTTACCCCGACTCCACTTGTTACAATATCTTTTATAGAGAGTTTTTTTAAAACTCTTTGAAGTATTAAAGCACCTGGCCTTATAATATCAAATCTATCTGCTTTGATACCTAGCTTTTTAAGCTCATTTTTTGTTGCATCCATAACTTGTGAGAGATAATCATAAAGCTCCTTTGCACTATAACTAAAAGCATGTAGTTTGTTTAGAGGATGTTTTTTTCTTGTTAAAATTGCACTAGAGAGTGCTCTGAAGGTACCGCCAATACCAACTAAAGCAGAAGCATTCAGACCATCTAAAACACTTAGTTTTTCATCTATATACTCTATAGCTTCATCTTTTTTTCTATCATCGCAGAAGAGCTCTTTTATTCTGATAGTTCCAAGATTTAATGAGATTGTATTTGAGATATCTTTATTATTTATCAGTGCAAATTCTGTCGAGCCACCACCAATATCAATAGTAAGAGACTCTTGTTGAGCTGGAAGAAGGTTTGCACAGGCAATTGCCCCAAGATAAGCCTCTTTTTGGCCATCTATAATTTTTATATTTAGTTTTAACTCTTTTTTAGCTCTTTGCAAAAACTCTTTTTTATTTGGAGCATCTCTTAGAGCTGAAGTAGCTATGCAGAGAGTTTTTCTAGCTTTATATGAAGATATGATGCTTAAAAAATCTCTTAGCACATCTATGGTTCTACTCATGGCAATTTCGGAGAGATTGCCACTGTTTTGATAGGCATTTTCAGAGAGTCTAACTTTGCTTTTAGACTCATTGAGTAGATGAAAAGCAAAGCGAGAAGTTCTTTCATAAACAACTAATCTAACTGAGTTAGAACCAATGTCTATAACTGCTACTCGCTTTGGCATAAAGAAAACTTTACTCTTCGTCTTGTAGATTTTTGTATTTAAATTGTAACTCTGCAATTGATTCTACATTGTCTTTATCCAAGACTATACAATCAACAGGGCACACAGAGATACAAGCAGGTTCATCATATATACCAACACACTCGATACATCTATCTGGATCTATAAAGTAGATAGGATCACCCTCTTCTATAGCCATCGTCGGACACTCTTCACGACATGCATCACATGCAATACACTCATCATTTATTAGTAGAGCCATTCAAAAACCTTATATTTTATAGTAATCTTTTATATAAATTCTTATCTATATATTAGTGTCCGATTTATATCAGATTAAAGCTTTATCTTCTTTTAAATTATCTAGCTTTTAGGAAGTAAGCATGACAATTTTGAGTTTATCTCTAGTGATGAGATAGTTCCATCTATTCCATCGGTTCTGTTTTTCACGCGTATCTTTGCGCCTAGTGCGTCAGCCGCACTTTTTGCCAAAAAAAGACCAAGTCCTACACCAGACTTATTTCCTTGTCTTGTAAAAGGAGCAAAAAGATCAACGCTCTCATCTATACCACAACCCTCATCTATAACCTCTATGAGTAGCCCAAATTCACTTTGAGAACTTCTAAGGGTTACAGCTTTGTTTTTTGGAGTAAATTTTAGTGCATTTTGTAAAAAATTTTGAACTATTTGATTTAGAAGTGAAGTCTGCAGAGTAGCCATAAAAGCATTTGGTTCAAAGTGCATACGAAGAGTTTTACCTTCATTTTTGGCGAGTAGATTAAAGTCGTTTGCTTTTTCACGCAAAAGAGATATAACATCAACTTCTACAGGTTTCTCAAGCTGTGCACCTTCTTGACGGCCAATGTTTAAGATATCTGAGACTATGATATTCATCTCATCTATGGTTTTATTTGTGATTTTTAAAGCTTCTATGTACTCCTCTGGAGTTCTTTTTTTTATAAGAGTAACTTGGTTTTTAAGCTTAATGACTGCTAGAGGAGTTTTTAACTCATGAGCCGTTCCGATAAAGAGTTCTTTTTGATACTTCACAAAGTTTTGTATTCTAGATATTAGATGGTTTATGGTGCTTCCTAGTTGTTCAAACTCTTGTGGTAGCTCCTCTACTTTAATGGGTCGCATAAGATGTTCATTCATATTTGAGAGTCTTAAACTGATGGTCCGTATGGGTGATATTAACATCTTTGATAGTGCGATAGCGTAGATAATTACAAGGATAAAACCTACTATATTTATGATAAAAATATAACGCAAAATTTTATTAAGAAGCATTTTTGTAGAAGTTACTTTTTTTGTGATTTTGAGGTAGCTTAACTCTTCAAAGTTAAAGGGATAGATTAAGGTTAAGTATGTTTGTTTGTTTTTTGTGCTTTCATAGAGATCTATATCTTGGTTTACTCTTTTTATATGTATGACTTCTACTTCGATGCCAAGTAGTGCATCTGTAGTTTCTGAATCTGCATTAAAAAGGGATTGGTTATTTGCTATATTTTTAGCATATTGTTGTAGCTCTTCACGCTTTTCATCATAAATGGAGTTCTCAATATAGAGATATAAAAAGGATGAAAATATAAATATAAGTGACATAGATGCAAAGATAAGTTGGATGAGAAAGTTTATACGAATACTTCTTTTTAAAAACATAAATAAGCCTAGTGTTAAATATGTGAAATTATATCTAAAATGAAGTTTTATAAGGTAAAAGAGACTTGTCTAAACGAGCAATTTATTATTGACATTTAAGTGTGATTTATCTCAAAAAACTCGTTTTTTTGTAGCTTTTAGGTATGCTAACCAATGGCATACTCCATGCTAAGGGGGTTGTGGGGACAATCTTGTCCCTGCCACTAAAATGGGCTTTGCTCAATCTTTAATGTAAAAATCTCAAAAAACTCGTTTTTTTGTAGCTTTAGGGGGTTGTAGGGACAATCTTGTCCCTGCCACTAAAATGGGCTTTGCTCATTTTAGTGTTTAAATTAATGTACCTCTTTAGGAAAACAAAAACGATAGCCACGACGACGAACGGTCTCAATAGTAGTTATACCTAGAGGTTTATCCATCTTTTGTCTAATTTGGTTTATCGCAACTTCAATAACATTTGGAGTAACAAGTTCAGGTTCTTCCCAGATTGCATCAAGGAGCTGTTCTTTTGAAACTATTTGATCGCGATGGCGAGCAAGATGAGTTAAAACTTCAAAAGGTTTGCCTTTTAGCTCTATCTCTTGTTCTTTGTAAGTTATTTTTTCTTCTTCAGGATTTATTATTAAATCTTCAATCTCTATAATATTGCTTCCGCCAAAACGAAGGCGAGCCTCTATGCGAGCAATTAAAACATCAAAATCAAAAGGTTTTCTGATATAGTCATCAGCCCCATTTCTTAGAGCTTCTATCTCGCTTTCATTATCATCTCTTGCAGATAAAACTACTACAATAGTCTTTGGAGTGTTTGTTTTTATATCGCCGATAATATCAACAGAGTTACCATCTGGTAGCATCCAGTCCATTAAAACTAAATCATAATTACGAATATCAAGATAGTACTCTCCATCTTTAAGAGTCTCTACTACATCGCTTTGGTAACCAAACTCTTTTAATCCCTCAGCTAGCATCTTGTTTAATGTAACTTCATCTTCTATAATCAGAATTCGCATAAATTTTTTCCTATAAGTGAATATTTGCGAAATGATATCATATTTTTAGCTAAGTTTAAAGTGTTTTTCAAGTATATTTAATAATTCTTTAACTTATAATTAAGATATGGGAGTAAAATGTTTGCTTACACTAACCTTTGCATCCCTTAAAATGGAGGGTTTTGTAATTTTTAAGTAGATGCTGTTTATGGCTAAAAATTCTTTAGTTAAGTTTAAATTTATAGCCTCAAGAGCATCTTCTATAAGTAAAAATTCACTTTTTATCATAATAATCTTTACAGTATCTACTATCTCTGCATAGTTTATAAAACCATTTTCATGGTTATACTCTATTAAAATATTTACAATAACATCTTGGGGTGACACTCTCTCAAAATCTAAAATTCCAATAATGCACTGAAATTTCAGATCTTCTATATGAATAGTCATTTATCAGTCCTTGCTTTGGTCAAACTACTCTTACTTCTTGTCCTTGAATCAGGCGAATAATGTTTGGGATATGTTTATAAAAAAGTATAAATACTATAAAAACAACAGGAGCATGAGCCATCTCGGGATGCAATATAAAACTAGCAACTAAAAGTGACGCAACCGCAGTTAGTGAAGAGATGGAAGAGATGCGGATAGTCTTAGCGCCAATCGCCCATACAATAAGAGCTATAATAGTCTCTAGTGGAAGCATAAACATCATAACACCAAAACCAGTAGCTATACCTTTTCCACCTTCAAGTCCTAGGTAAGGACTAAAACAGTGTCCAATAACAGCTAAAACTGCAATAGCCCAAAGCGTAGCTTCGCTAAGACCTACAAAGTAAGCAGTAACCAATACCACTACACCCTTTATAGCATCTAAAGCTAAAGTAGCAATGCCTAATTTTTTTGCTAGGACTGGGTCTTTTTCCTTTACAACTCTTAAAACATTTGTAGCACCAATACTTTTGCTACCACTACTCTTTATATCAACTCCAGCAAATTGCTTAGCCAAGAGAAGCCCAAAAGGTATACCGCCAACTAGATAAGCAGCTATAAAAAACTGTACATTTGTATTTAATAAAAATTCCATAAAAACCTCAAATATTAGTTGTGACATTTTACTTTAGTTATAGTTATAAGTTTATAAAATGCGATATAATTTTAAAATTAAAAACTAAGGGAAGTTTGTTGAAGTTTACAAATGAAGAATTAAAGCAAAAAATTATTGAGTTAAAAAAGAAATTAAGTGTAACTCTTGTTGCACATTTTTACCAAAGAGATGAAGTTTTTGAGATGGCAGATATCACAGGGGATTCATTAGAGCTTGCTATAAAAACAAGAGATGATGATGCTGAGTTTGTTGTCTTTAGTGGTGTTGGCTTTATGGGACAAAGTGTAAAAATTCTCTCTCCACATAAAAGGGTTGTGATGCCAAAGGCAGCTTGCTGTGCTATGGCTAGAATGATTGACTCCATGTACTATGATGATTCAGTTAAGTTTTTAGAAGATCATGGGATAAAAAAAGAAAATATTATGCCTATTACTTATATAAATTCAAATGCTGATGTAAAAGCAAAAGTAGGCGAGATGGGTGGTATGGTTTGTACAAGCTCAAATGCTAAAACAATCATCACAACAGCGATGGGAGAGGGTAAAAAAATTCTTTTTGTTCCAGATAGATGTTTAGGCCAAAACATAGCAAATCAGATGGGGCTAAAATCATGCGTAATAGGGGATGGTAAAGACCCAAATGATGTAGATATTATCTGTTATAACGGTTTTTGCTCAGTCCATCAACTCTTTAGTGTAGAAGATATTGAATTTTACCGTAAGAAATATCCAGGTATTTTAATAGCTGTGCATCCTGAATGTGATCCAGCTATTTGTAATGCTGCAGATTTTGTAGGTTCAACTTCTCAACTAATAAAATATATAAAAGAGTTGCCACTAGAGCAAAAAGTTGCAGTTGGGACGGAGTTTAACCTTGTAAACCGTCTAAGGAAGAAAAACACATATGTTCTCTCATCTACAAAACCAGAGTGTCCAACTATGAATGAGACAACCTTAGAAGATGTTTATCTAACACTAAAGTCCATAGATGATGGCGAACCTTTAAATGAGATAGAGATAGATCCAAAAGTTCAAAAATGGGCAAAGGTAGCGCTAGAGAGAATGTTGGCACTATGATAAAAGAGTTTGTATCAGCCACGCTAAGAGAAGATATAGGTCGTGGAGATTTGTATGCATTAGTAGAGCCAAGCGTAGGTGCAAAGGCTAAAATAATAGCTAAGAGTGATGGAGTTGTAGCTGGAGAGATCTACCTAAACGCACTAAGCGAGATAAAGAACTTTGAGATTATCTGGCATAAGTGTGATTCGCAAAGTTTTGTAAGTGGTGATATTATAGCCACACTAAGTGGAGACTCGCACACAATTTTAAGTATAGAGAGAACACTTTTAAATATCTTATTACACGCAAGCTCCATAGCTACACTTACAAGAAAATACGCAGATATAGTAAAACCATATGGTGTAAAACTGCTTGATACTAGAAAGACTAGACCGCATCTAAGAGTTTTTGAAAAGTATGCTACAAGAATCGGCGGAGCGGTGAATCATCGTATGGGTTTAGATGACTCGCTCATGATAAAAGATACTCACCTAAAAACTATCAAAAACCTAAAAGACTACATTAACAAAGCAAGAAAAAAAATACCTTTTACTGCAAACATAGAAGTTGAAGCTGAGACTTATGAGATGGCAAAAGAGGCGATGGAGAGCGGTGCTGATATAGTTATGTGTGATAATATGTCACCTGATAAAATAGCTAGGGTAGTAGCTTTTAGAGATGAGAATTTTTCACATATTTTACTAGAAGCGAGTGGGAATATTTCACTTGAAACTATAGAATCTTATGCAAAAAGTGGAGTTGATGCCATAAGTAGCGGTGCGTTGATTCATCAAGCTAATTGGATAGACTTATCCATGAAGATTGATTAAGAATTTTACAAAAAACCTAATATAGGTTTTTTGTGTGTTCTTCTAGGAGAGTTAAATGGCAGATGATGCAGAAAAAACCGAAGATTGCTACCATTTGAACAAAAAAGGAACAAGTCCCTTTTTTTACGCTAAGCGCTATGCTACTAAAGAAAAACCTAATATAGGTTTTTTGTATGTTCTTCAGGAGAGTTAAATGGCAGATGATGCAGAAAAAACCGAAGAACCCACCTCCAAAAAGATTGAGGATGCTAGGAAAGAGGGGAATGTTCCAAAGTCTCAGGATGCTTCTGGGGTTGTAACTCTTTTTGTAGCTATATTAGCTTTTTTGATGCTTTTTCCTTATATGGCTACTCATGTTTTAAACCTTTTTAAATACTACTTCTCACTTGTAGGAACTCCACTAGACAAGCTTTTTATGCTTGATATTGCCATAGTTACGATAAAAGAGTTTCTCTTAATTATTATGCCAATTGCCCTCTCAGTTGCTTTAGCTGGGGTTGTAGCTGCTTTGTCTCAGTTTGGTTTTTTGTTTACTCTCCAAGCTATCGAGCCAAAATTTAGTAAGCTAGATCCCATCAAGGGAATGAAAAATCTGATATCCATAAAAAAATTTATAGAGGGAATTAAGGTCACTTTTAAATCTTTTACCACTTTGGGAATCGGCTTTGTGTTTTTCTTTTACTTTATATTAGAGCTCCCAACCGTAGCACTTTTTGGTTTAGGCGACCAACTCTCATGGCTTAGAGATAAGGCGATAATTTTAGCTTTTGTTATGCTTTTTATTGTTTTTGTTTTCGCAATTATTGATATTATTATTGTAAGAAAACAGTACTTTGATGGACTAAAGATGAGTAAACAAGAGGTTAAAGATGAGATGAAAAACATGGATGGAGATCCAATGGTAAAGGGAAAAATTCGTCAAATCCAGATGGAAGCATCAAGAAAAAGAATGATGGCAGAAGTTCCAAACGCTGATGTGGTCATTACAAACCCAACTCACTATGCAGTGGCATTAAAATATGAAGAGTCAAAAAGAGCACCTTTTGTAGTAGCAAAAGGCATGGACAATATCGCCCAACAAATCAAAAAAATAGCGAGAGAAAATGGTGTGCATGTATATCAAAATCCTCCATTAGCTAGGGCTTTGTATAAAGATGTAGAGATAGACAAACAGATACCAGATGAACTTTTTGCAGCAGTAGCTGAAGTTTTAGCCTTTGTTTATAAAATGAATAAGAAATAGTGTACAATCTCAAATGTACAATATAGTAAGTATTTTAGAAAAAATTGAAGAAGCTAAAAGTGTTATGATAGTTACTGATGCTAAACACTTAGCATTATCGAGTGCTTTATACACACTTGTACTCATAAAGCACAAAAAAATCACTCTTGTTTGTGAAGATGAAAACTTAGATCAAAGGTTCTCATTTTTGCCGTGGTTTGATAAGATTAAAACAAAAAAAATCTTAAGTGCAGATTTAGTAATAGAGATAGACTTTAGCTCTTTGGATTTTTTTACACAGTTGAAAAAAAAGTCTCTTAAAATCAATAAAAAAATGGCTACAGCACTCTATGGAGGACTTCTTCAAGAGAGTGATGGCTTCTTAAATCCTGATGCAAATGGCATGATTTTTGCTGCGGCAAAGGAGCTAATAGATCTCAAAGCTGAGTATGAACTTTGCACTAAAGGCTTACTTCAAACTAAGAGTCTTGCACTTCTTAGACTAAAGTCTTTGATGTTTAAGTCTATGATATTGCAAAACAATGCAAAAGAGGCAATCTTTAGAATATGTGAAGATGATTTGAAATCAAGTGGTGCTAGTATTAGGGATTGTGATGAGATTTTAAAAGAAGCACTGCATCTGCCTTATGTAGAGATAGTAGCTCTAAAAAATAGTAAAGATGAAATTATAAAAGTTAAGGAAAAATAGTTGTCAAAAAGAAATTCTTCACTGGGTATTAAGCTGATATTGGCTTTGATGGTAGTAGCGGGCATTTATGTCTATACATCTTCTATGTTTGAGAGAGAGTCTCCAATCATAACAATGCAAACTAACGGTTACTGGAACTTAAAAAAACCACTGAGTATAGAGATAGATGATACTAGTGGTGTAAAGTCATACAGCGTGATTTTAAAAACAAAAGATGAACAAAACACTCTTTATCATGAAAAACTAATAGTTCCCAAAAAACAGGTTCAACTAGAGGTTGAACCCCCAAGAAGTGCTTATGGCATGAAAGACAGGAGTATCAAAGTAATAGTTGAAGCAAATGATGCTAGTAAGTGGAGTTTTTTTAAAGGAAATAAAGCTATAAAAGAGTTTGAGTTAAAAGTTGATAAAAAAAGACCAGAACTCTCCATAATAAGTAACTCATACAAGATAAATAAGGGAGGTTCTGCTCTTGTGATATTTAAAGTTAATGATGAGAACTTGAAAGATTTTTACATAGAGACAAGCTTTAACAAAAAGTTTATACCACAACCTTTTTATAAAGAGGGCTATTATATCTCACTACTTGCATGGCCTGTAACAGAACAAAGTTTTAAAGCAACTATAGTAGCACGAGATTTCGCTTCTAATGAGAGTAAATCTTACATACCACTATATATAAAAGACAAAAAATATAGAGTCTCAAATATAAATCTAAGTGATAATTTTTTAAAAGGAAAAATTGCAGAGCTAGCTGAGGAGTATGTAGAAACTCAGGGTGTTAGCGATCCAATAGCTCAGTTTAAACTTATCAATGAAGATGTAAGGTTCAAAAATGAGAAGTTAATAAAAGAGATAACTTCTAAAGTCTCAAAAGAGATGATAAGTGATTTTAAGATAAATGAGATGTATCCATTAAAAAATGCACAAGTTGTTGCTTCGTTTGGAGATCATAGAAAATACTCATATAAAAATGAATATATAAGTGAGTCATACCATCTAGGCTTAGACATGGCGAGTAACGCTCATGCAGAGATAAAACCGCAAAATGGTGGAGATGTGGTTTTTGCTGATTATAATGGCATCTATGGACATATGCCAATCATTTCTCATGGTTTAGGACTATACACACTTTATGGGCACTGTTCTAGTGTAAAAGTAGGTGTTGGAGATATAACTAAAGTAAAACAAAACATAGCAAATACAGGCAAAAGTGGTTACGCTATGGGAGATCACCTTCATTTTGGTGTTTTAGTTCAGGGCATAGAAGTTCGCCCCGCTGAGTGGATGGACAAAGAGTGGATGAAGTTAAATATACAAGATGTAATAAAGACAGCAAAAAGTGTTATAGATAGAAGTTAAAATTTAATATAGGACAGACAATGAAATTATTCTTGCCGCTAGGAGTAACTTTTTTAAAAAAAGATAAGTCTTTAGTGAGAGGAATTGAATCTGGACTTGTTCGGATTCAAGGAGACAGAAAAAAAAGAAGACTCTCGCCGATAGGCGTAGCTTTAGTGAGAGGAATTGAATCTGGACTTGTTCGGATTCAAGGAGACAGAAAAAAAAGAAGACTCTCGCCGATAGGCGTAGCTTTAGTGAGAGGAATTGAATCTGGACTTGTTCGGATTCAAGGAGACAAATAATATGTACCAAACTACTATAAAAAAACCCGTTGAATTAGTTGGAATTGGTTTGCATAAAGGAACGCCTGTTCGCTTAAGACTAGAACCACTGGAATCAAACAGCGGAATCATATTTTATAGAAGTGATGTTGATGTAGCTATCGCGCTGATCCCAGAGAATGTAGTAGACACTAAAATGGCTACAGTTATTGGTAAAGATGGAGTTGTTATCTCCACCATAGAGCATATGCTCTCAGCAGTTTACGCTTATGGGCTTGATAACTTAAAAATCATAGTTGATGCAGATGAGATTCCAGTTATGGATGGAAGTAGCGCTAGTTTTTGTATGCTTTTAGATGAAGCGGGTATACAGGAGTTGGACAAGCCAAAAAAAGTGATGCGAATCAAAAAAGAAGTTATAGTTCAAGAGGGCGAAAAGTATGTAAAACTATCCCCCTCAACTGATCTTAAATATGATTTTACTATTAAGTTTCCTCATCCTGTTATCAACAAACAAGAGTATGTTTTAGAATTTACTAAAGAGAGTTATAAAAAAGAGATAGCACGAGCTAGAACTTTTGGTTTTTTGCAGGAAGTCCAATATTTGCGCTCAAAAGGTTTAGCTCTTGGTGGAACACTTGAAAATGCAATAGTTTTAGATGATAAAAAGATATTAAATCCTGAGGGTTTGAGGTTCTCTGATGAGTTTGTAAGACATAAGATTCTTGATGCTATTGGAGATATGTCTTTGATTGGGATGAATTTCGTAGGAAACTATGAAGCGATGGCTGGCAGTCATGACTTAAACCATAAGTTGACCATAGAGCTACTCAGCAGTCCTGAAAATTATGAAGTTATAGAGTTAGTTGGAGAAAAAACAGCTGAGCTTGAGAAGGCATACGCTTGAGAGAAGTAGATGTTGTCTTAGTCGCTCTATCTTCGCCCATAAAAATTGGCATCTATGAAGATGCAAAGCTTATAGAGACTATAGAGAGTAAACAGATGAGTTCAGAAGTTTTACCAAAAATATATCAAGATATTTTTAAAAGATTTCAAATAAATAAACTCTTTTATGCAAATGGACCTGGTAGTTTTATGGCTATAAAAGTAGCATATATTTTTCTAAAATCGCTTAGTATCTTAAAAAACATTCCACTTTTTGCTACAGATGCTTTTTATTTTAATAAAAATGCACCTATAAAAGCGATTGGAAAGCTATTTTTTGTTAGAGTTTCATCACAAATTACTACTCGTAAATTAGAAACAGCACCAGCGATGGAGTTTTGGCTCCCAGATGTGCTTGATTATAAAGAGTTTAGCACAACAGCAACACCGCTTTATGGCATCGGTGCTGTTGGATAGGAAAATAATTGATAATAAGCGTACCAGGAACAAGTGCCAACTTAGGACCAGGATTTGACTCTTTAGGTTTAGCAGTTGAGTTGAGGAATAAAGTGGAGTTTCATCCATCAAAGTTTTTCAGCGTTAGCATAAAAGGTGAGGGAGAAAACAACCCTAGATTAAAGGGAAACAATCTCTTTGTTGGAATCTTTAACGACCACTACAGCAGACTAACTCAAAAAAAGCAAAATTTTAAGTTTACTTTTTATAACCAGATTCCAATGTCTAGAGGTTTAGGAAGCTCCTCTGCTGTAATAGTTAGTGCTATTGCTAGTGCACATGAGGCAGCTGGGATTAGAGTCTCAAAAAGAAGGATTTTAAATCATGCTCTTGTTTATGAGTCTCATCCTGATAATATTACTCCTGCTGTTATGGGTGGGTTTAATGTTGCAGCAGTTGAGAAAAACAAGGTGTTTTCACAAAAAAAACATCTTCCATCATATATAAAAGCTATAGTTACTATTCCAAATAAACCCATAAATACATCAAAAGCTAGAACACTTTTGCCAAAATCTTACTCAAAAGAGAATGCAATATTTAATCTATCTCATACAGCATTGACTGTTGGAGCTTTTTTTAATGAAGATTGGGAGATGTTAAAACTTGCCACCCAAGATAGATTTCATCAAAAAGCTAGAATGAAAATTTTACCAGAACTCTTTTCGGTTCAAAAAACAGCTTATGAGAGTGGAGCTTTGATGAGTACGCTCTCAGGGAGTGGTTCAACATTTTTTTCTATGGCTTATGATGAAGATGCAGCTATGATAGCGAACAAACTAAGCCAAAAATTTCCAGATTTTATTGTAAAAATTTTGGATTTTGACAATGATGGATTGATAATAGAGAGATAATCTCTGTTAATTCAAGTAAGATTTAGATATAATGGCGAAAAAATTTCATCAACCCCTTCGAATGTGTGTCTCTTGTAGAGCTAGAGATGCACAAAGTAAGATGCTGAGACTTCAATGCACTGATGGTTCATTAGAGAGATTTAAAGGTTATGGAAGAAGTTTTTATTTATGCAATGAATGTATCTTATCTGAAAAAAAAGTCACCAAAGCACTTATGCGCGAATGCAAAAGTCCAGATAGAGATAGATTGATAAACAAACTAAAGGAGATCATCACTGATGATAGAAAAAGTTAGAGTACACGAAATTGCCAAAGAGCTTGGTATTGCTTCTAAAGATGTTTTAGAAAAAGCAAAAAAAATGGGTCTTGAAGTAAAATCGGCACAAAGCGTTGTTACTATGGAGCAAGCTGAGGGATTGGCAAATTTTATAATGAATGGCGAACCGATTCAAGAGATCCAAAAAGAAAAAGAATCTCCAAAAGCAAAAAATGATACTCCAAAAAAAGAAGAAGCTCCTCAGGTAGAAAAAAAACTACAGGAGACAGAACCTTCAACAAAAGAGACTAAAGAAATACTCAAAGAAGAACCCTCTAAAAGTGAGGTCTCTCAAACAGATTTGAAAAAAGATGAAACTACAAAAGAAGAGAGTGTAAAAGATAAGGCTCAAATCAAATCAGAGAAAAATACTAGCTCTATTAAGGTAGTTGAGCCAGTAGCTGCTCGTCAGATTAAAAAAACTGGGTTAAAGATCGTTAAAAAGAAAAAACCAAAGCAAGAAGAGGTCTATGAAGCTCCTAAGAAACAAGCACCTGTATCATCTTATGGTAAGGTCAGTGCTGAGGTTTTAGAAGAGTTAGCGCAAAAGAAAAAATCAAAACAAAGTAGTGCACCCACTAGAAAAAAAGAGACTGGAACTAAGATAGATATATTTGGTGGATCTATGAGCGAAGTATCTATGGATATGGATGATCAGGTAACTCTGCTTGATTTAAATTCAACAGAGAGAGCACCTCTTCCTGCAGAAGAACCTAGAAAACCACGTACTCCAAAACCAATAGGGCGAAATGCTAACAAAAGACAAGCACCTCGTGGCAGAAGAGTCTCTCGTGATAAGAGAAAAAAATATATAAAACCAAATCAAGAAGAAGAGATAGTAACTCATGTAGAGATTCCTGAGGATATTCGTGTTTATGAGTTTGCAGAGGCTATAAAGAGACCTATGTCAGAGGTTATAAAGGTTCTTTTTGATTTAGGTCTTATGATGACTAAAAATGACTTTTTAGGAAATGATGAGATTGAGATTTTAAGCGAAGAATTTGATGTTGAAGTCACGATAGTTGATCCAAAAGATGCATTTAACTATGAAGAAGATTTAGCACAAGATATAGAGAAAGATCCAGATGCTACTAAAAGACCTCCTGTTATTACTATTATGGGACATGTTGACCACGGTAAAACTTCACTTCTTGATGCTATTCGTAAAGCAAAAGTATCTGAGGGTGAAGCTGGTGGCATCACGCAGCACATTGGAGCTTATACAGTACAACAAAACGGCGAAGCTATAACATTTTTAGATACCCCAGGTCACGCTGCGTTTTCACATATGCGTCAACGCGGTACAGATGTAACTGATATTATTGTAATCGTTGTAGCTGCTGATGATGGTGTTAAGCCTCAAACTTTAGAAGTTATAAAGATAGCAAAAGAGTCGGGTGCGCCTGTTATCGTAGCACTAAACAAGATGGATAAAGAGACAGCTCAACCAGATATGGTTAAGGGTCAAATGGCAGAACATGGCATAAGCCCAGTTGATTGGGGCGGAGATGTAGAATTTATCCCAGTATCTGCAAAAAGTGGAATGGGAATAGATGACCTTCTTGAAAACATCCTTATAACTGCTGAAGTGCTAGAGCTTCGCGCAAATGAAAATGCTATGGCTAAGGCTACAGTTGTTGAGTCTTCACTAGAGAAAGGTCGTGGTCCAGTTGCTACTGTAATCGTTCAAAATGGTACTTTAAAGGTCGGAGACTATGTGGTTTGTGGAAGTTCTTATGGTCGCATTAAAGCTCTAATAGATGAGAATAATAAGCAGATAAAATCCCTACTTCCAAGTTATACTGCAGTTGTTGTAGGTCTTAATGAAGTCCCTGCATCAGGCGAAGTTATGATGGCAATGGAGAGTGATAAAGAAGCTAAAGAGTACGCTCAAAAGCGTCATGAGTATGATAGACATATAGAACTTTCACACTCTACAAAATCAACTCTTGAAGATATGACTTCTATGATAGCTGAGGGTAAATTAAAATCACTTAAAGTTGTTTTAAAGACTGATGTTCATGGAACTCTTGAAGCACTTAAAGAGTCACTAAGTGAGCTAAGAAATGATGAAGTAAAAATCAATATTATCTCAAGTGGTGTTGGTGGGATAACTGAAAATGATGTTGAACTCGTTTCAAATTCTGAAAATTGTGTACTTTTAGGTTTTAATGTTCGCCCAACTGGTAGTGTAAAAGCACTTGCTAAGCAGAAAAATGTAGATATTAGAACTTACTCTATTATCTATAAACTACTTGATGATATTACTATGATGTTAACAGGCATGATGGCTCCGAAATTCACTGAAGAAAACACAGGTCAAGCAGAAGTTAGAGATACATTTAAGATACCTAAGGGAATGGTTGCTGGATGTGTTGTCGTAGATGGCAAGCTTGTTCGTGGTGGAATGGTTCGTGTAATCCGTGATGGTGTGGTCATTTATGAAGGCGAGTTGACTTCACTAAAACGCTTTAAAGATGATGTTGAAGAAGTTGGTAATGGTTATGAGTGTGGTGTAGTTATTAGTGGATACGATGATGTAATTGTAGGTGATACGATAGAGACATTTAAAAAGATAGAACAAAAAATCTCACTATAGAATTTTTGAAAAAAAAGGATAAGTTTAGTTTATGAATGAAGCTGAGATAAAACTTAAAAGAATGGAGTCAATCTTAGTAGAGCTGATTCCAGAAGCTTTGGGACATTTAAATGATAAAAGACTTCATGATTTAGAAATCTTAGAAGTAAAATGCTCTCGTGGAAGGAGTGATGCTAAGGTTTATATAAATCCTAGTAACTTTAAAGAGAGCGAAAAAATTGCATACTTAAAACAACTAAACAAAGCCAGACCTATAGTAGAAGACTTTTGTCTTAAAGACCAAGGTTGGTACAGATGCCCAAAGTTAACATTTGAGTTTGATACGCAGTTTGAAAAATCTCAAAACCTAGAAGAGCTGTTTAAAAAGATAGAAAAGGAAGAGTCATGAGCTTACATAGTGATATAGAGTCTTTAGTCTCTTCGCTTGATCTTGAACTCTACGACAGTGCAGTTGTGAGTGAAAATGATGAGGCAATTTACCGTGTTAGCGTAATCTCTAAAAAAATAGTTGACGGCAAGAGAGCTGGCGTTAGTCTTGATGATTGTGTAGAACTTACTCATCTCATTTCTCCTCTTCTTGATGTCTCACCTCCTGTTTCAGGCGAGTATAGACTTGAAGTTGGGAGTCCTGGGATTGAGAGAAAACTCACTACTATAGATCACTTTAAAAAGTCAGTTGGCGAAAATATCTCTTTTGGGCTACAAAAAGATAAAATCAAAGGGCTTTTACAAAAAGTAGAGGGCTCAAAACTCTTTGTTATCGTTGATAATGAGCCAGTAGAATTTGAATTTAGTGACATAAAAAAAGCTAGAACCTACTTTGAGTGGTAGAGAAAATCATTAAGATACTATTATGCTAATAGATGATGATTTTTTTATGTCTCTTGCCATAGATGAAGCCTGGAAATATCAAGGATTAACATATCCAAATCCAGCTGTAGGATGTACTATAGTTGGGGAAAATAAAGAGCTCTTAGCGATAGAGGCTCATAAATGTGCTGGTATGCCTCATGCAGAAGTTTTAGCACTTCAAAGTGCTTACTTCAAACTTACAAATGATGCTAAAATTTTAGACCTTGTAGACTCAAGTGAAATTCACAACTATTTACTCCTCCATCATAACAACTGCTTTAAAAATATCTCACTATATAGCACCCTTGAACCATGTTCACATATTGGTAAAACCCCTTCTTGCGCATCTCTTATCTGCTCTCTTGGCATTAAAGAGGTTTTTGTTGGAGTAAGAGATGCAAATATAGTTGCATCTGATGGAGCTTCTATGATGCTTGAAAATAAGGTTGATGTAAAATATACAACTCTGCAAAAAAGAGCTAAAGACTTAATTTTGCCATTTGAGAGATTTAACAAAGATCAGTTTGTCTTTTTTAAATGGGCACAAAGACTAAATGCAACTACAGATACAGGAGTTATTAGCTCGCAAAGTTCAAGGCAAAAAGTCCACGCTATGAGAGATGTTTGTGACTTGCTTATTATCGGTGGCAACACAGTAAGAGAAGATAGACCAACTCTTGATGCAAGACTTGTAGATGGAAAAGCCCCAGATGTTTTGATACTCTCAAGGGGTGTTGAGTTTGATAGAGAGATACCACTATTTAGTGTACCATCGCGAGAGGTCTATATAGAAGATAGCCTTAAACGGATAAAAAACTATAAAAACATTATGATAGAGGGCAGTTTTAATATGTTTGAACTTACTAAAGATATAGTAGATATATATCTATGTTTTTTAGCACCTACTATGGGTGGCGTAAGTGGATTTGAAGATGCAAAGGCCGGCTTTGAGATTTTATATACAAACCAAGAAGACAAAGATATAATGCTGTGGATGAAAAGGGAAATATAATATGCAAGATGTACAAAAAGAAGAAAAACAGACAAAAATAGTATCGATGTTTGATAATATCGCGCCAACCTATGACACTGCAAATCGTGTTATGAGTATGGGCGTAGATAAGAGCTGGAGACGCAAGGCTTGTGACTTGGCCTATGAATTTTACGCAAAAGATTCTATAGACAGGATAGTTGATGTAGCTTGTGGAACTGGCGATATGATGGACTTTTGGAAGTCTCGTTCAGAGGTCGCTGGCATTGCAGTTGGCGAGATTGTCGGAGTTGATCCATCAGTTGGAATGGTAGATGTTGCAAGAGAGAAGTTTCCAAAATTTAACTATCACATCTCAAAAGCGACAGAGATTCCACTACAAGAAAAGAGTGCGGATTTTCTAAGCATTACTTATGGCATTAGAAATGTTGTCCAAAGAGGAGAGGCTCTAGTTGAGTTTAACAGAGTTTTAAAAGATGATGGGCTTGTGATTATCTTAGAGTTTATGAAAAATGAAAACCCATCACTACTAGGGCGTATAAGAGACTTTTATATGAATAAAATTCTACCAAAAGTAGGTGGGTTTATCTCTAAAAACTTAGAAGCCTATGAGTACTTACCAAACTCTATAGGAGATTTCTCAACTGTAGAGAACATGCAAAATGAACTAAAAGATGCTAAATTTGAGGTACTCTACACTAAGAGTTTTTCTATGGATATCTCAACACTTATAATAGCGAGAAAGATTAAAGTTTAAAGTGATGAATATACTATCAGTCTCAAATCTAAATGAACAAATCAAGACTCTTTTAGAGACTAGTTTTAGTCATGTTATAGTTGAGGGAGAACTCTCTCGCATCACACATCATAACTCCGGACATATCTACTTTAGCATCAAAGATAAAGACTCTACTATCAGTGCTGTGATGTTTAGAGGAAATGCTTCAAAGCTAAAGTTTCGACTTGAAGAGGGCATGAAAGTCATTATAAATGCAGCTTTAACTCTTTATAAACCTCGTGGAGCTTACCAGTTAAACTGTTTTAGCGTTGAGCCATCAGGTCAAGGAGCACTAGCCCTTGCTTATGAGCAGTTAAAGCAAAAGCTCTCATCTAAGGGTTATTTTGAGCCAAGTATAAAAAAAACTCTTCCAAAGTTTCCTAAAAAAATAGCCTTTATAACATCAGCAACGGGTGCTGCCTTGCAAGATATGTTAAGGGTTGCAAATAAAAGATATAAAGCTTTGTCTATAGATGTTTATGATGTTTTAGTTCAGGGTGAGAGTGCAGCAGCATCTATTGTAAATGCCATAACTTTAGCTGACATAAAAGAGTATGACTTTATCATTGTTGGTCGTGGTGGTGGAAGTATTGAAGACTTGTGGGCTTTTAATGAAGAGATAGTAGCAGATGCTATCTTTTTGGCAAAGACTCCTATAGTCTCAGCGGTGGGTCATGAGATAGACTGGGTTATTAGTGATTTTGTGAGTGACTTAAGAGCTCCTACTCCTAGTGCTGCTATGGAGATGACGCTGCCAGATATAAATGAGCTTTATCAAACGCTTGACTCCCTATCCTTACAACACACTCAACTTATCATGCAAAAGATACAAAACTTAAAACAAGAGTTGTCACACCTTAGCAAGCTCTATAATGCAAACTCTGTAGATAAAAAGTTGCTTCAAAAGATAGAAGAAGTTAAGCTACTAAGAGATTCTTTTATAAGCAGAATAAAACACAAAGTGAGTGTTGCTCAAAGTCAAGTTCAAAATCTTCAAAAGATGCTAGAATCAAACCATCCAAAATACAAAAATAAAAAAGGCTTTGCACAGATATCTTTTAAATCCAAGCCTATAGATATAAACGAGCTTGAAATTGGGGATGAGTTTTTAGCACAGACTCACGAGATAAGTATAAGTGCCAAAGTTATAAAAAAGGAAAAAATTATATGAGTTATCCAGATTTTTTTAATAGTGTAGAGACTATAAAAGTTAAAGATCCACTCTCGGGGATTCTAGGCGCATTTGACAAGGGCGAGTATGAGTTTTGTTATCTTGATGTTGTAAAGTCAGCAGGGCATAGTTGTCCTACAGTTGCAGGGGCTTACCTTATAACAAAAGAGGCATTAAAAGCTCTATACACAGATGAGTTAGCAGTTCGTGGAGAGGTAAAAGTAGAGTTTAAAGAGGCTCTTGAAGAGGGTGTTGCTGGTGTTATAAGCAGTGTTATCTCTCAAATTACAGGTGCAACAGACGTGAGTGGTTTTAAAGGGCTTGCAGGAAAGTTTGCAAGACACTCTTTGATGGATTTTAACTCCAAGATAGACTCATCAGCTCGTTTTACAAGAGTAGATAGTGGTAAATGTGTAGATGTTTACTATAACCCATCTTCCATTGCACCAGATGCTAAGATGCAAGAACTTATGCAAAAGATGATGAGTGGGCAAGCCGAGCCACAAGAGATAAAAGAGTTTGGTGAACTTTGGCAAGATAGAGTTAGAAGAATCTTTGAAAATAGTAGTAGTGTTATAGAGGTTGTGGAGGTTTAGAATAAACAGCATCAACTATATATGTGTCACACCTCAGGTGAGGTGTGACGAGAGTTAGACTCTTTTTGTCACTTTGGATTTTAGCTTTTTTGATCGAGTGGAGTCGTTAAGAAAATGCAACTGTTTGAGCGAAGTGAGTTTTGCATTTTTAGACGAAACGACCGAAAAAAAGCGTTAAGAAATCCAACTCGTGACATGGTTTTTGCTTACTTTTTTAAAAAAGTAAGATGTAGAATTTCATTGAAAACTAAAGAAAGCGAGGTTTTGAGAAACGCTAACCAATGGCGTTCTCCACGATGAGTCCCGCAAAATAGGCGAGGCTAAAGCCTCACTTCCAAAAGCCCTGTCAGCTTTAAAATCTCACTTTTATTTCAAAACTATAGATGGAAAGTAAGTGTGAAGAACGACTGCTGTAGATGCAGTTAGTTTTTTCATAAACTTATCAAACTTATCCTCTTTGTTCCAGATAGGGTTTTTTACACCGCTAAGTTCTATGACTCTCATCTTTGCATCATAACTAACTCCTAACGAGTCTATCAAACCTACTTCTTTTGCTTGAGATGCTGTAAAGATGTGCGCGTTTGCAAACGAGTCTCTTTTTTTGATGTCTAAGCCTCTCGCATCTGCTACATCCCCAGTAAACATATCGTAAGTTCCTTGTATAACCTTGTTTAACTCATTTACCTCGTAAGTTTCCCACTCTCTGTTTGGAGTCCCAATTTGTTTATATTTTCCAGCTTGAACACTTTGAGTTTTTATGCCAACTTTATCCATAAGTTCACTAAGGTTTGCCCCTTGCATAATAACACCAATGCTACCAACCATAGAGCCTGGGTTTGCGATGATTTCATCTGCCCAGATGCTAGCGTAGTAGCTACCACTAGCTAGTGTGCCACTCGCATAGACTATTACTGGTTTTTTCTTTTTTAGCCTCTTTAGAGCATAAGCTATCTCTATAGATGGAGAGACTGCGCCACCTGGGGAGTCAACTACAAGTAAAACCCCTTTTATATTATTATTTGATTCTGCTTTTTCAATCTGCGCTAAAACCTCTGATACTTCCATAATAGGTCCACTTAGGTTTATCTGCTCTAAATTGTTTGGAATTAGATTCTCCTGACTTGCTGGTGCGAAAATCAAAAAGAGAATAAGAACAAAAATCATAGCCTTGAAATGTTCTTGAATGAACTTGAGAGTGGCACCTATGGGAGAAAATATCTTTTTTAAAAACTGCATTATCTAACCTTTTATCGCTTTACCGTTTATATAAATTTTAGAGATATTATATCTATGTAAGATTAAATGAATTGCTAACTCTTCATTTGGCTTTTTTTCTAAGTCAAGCACAAGCATATCTGCATTTTTACCTTCTTTTATCTCGCCAGTATTAAGTCCTAAAGCAGTTGCTGCATTTTTTGTAACACTTAAGATAAGTTTTTTTGCAAGTTCTAAAAGTGGTATCTTATGGTGCATAAAAAGCGCTACTTTCATCTCTTCAAACAAGTCAAGTTTATAGTTAGAGCTAAGTCCATCAGTTGCACAAACCCAGTTTATATTTTTTGCTTCTAATGCTTCTAGGTCAAGGGCACCATTTCCTAAAAGTCTATTTGAAATGGGGCAGTGGATAATTGTATGAGCATTAGTTGCAATACTATTTAACTCATCTTCATTTGCCTTTACAGCGTGAGTTAAGAGCGTGCTATGAGCGGTAAAGTGCTCTAAAAATTCACTAGCGTCACTGACATTTGCATTTTGCTTTAAAAGTTTGCTAAAAAAATTTTTAAAATCTCCGCTACTATCATCAAGCCAATCTCTCTCTGCATCGCTCTCCATAAAGTGAGCAGTGAGTTTTAACTTTTCACTCTTTACAATTTCAAGAGCTTTTTTTATAAGAACTGGATGAACAGAGTAGGGCGAATGAATAGCTACAGCTGGGTAAAACCCCTCTCTTTTAATCGCTTTTGATGCATCTAGTCTTGAGATAAAGTCACCAAAAAGTGCATCTGCCATAGTAGCTTGAGAGCCGATTAACTCATTAAAATATACAACATTTTGAGCAGATGTGGCACAAGCATCCAAATCCATCCCATGCGAACTAATAGCTCCAAATGTTGTGATGCCACCATCAAGCATAGACTCAAGCGCCTTGCTCATACAAGCACTATCGCATTCACCAACAAGCTCTTCTCGGTTCTCTATAACGCTATAGAGCCAGTTCATAAAGTCCCCATAGCTTAGAGTGGTTTTGTTTGCACTAAACTCTATATGAACATGGGAGTTTATGAGTCCTGGCATGATAAGTGAATTTTCTTGAAGCTGGGTTACTTTTGCATCTGGATATAGCTCTTTTAGCTGATGGAGTGGTGCTATTTTGTGTATGGTTTTATCATACGCAATGGCTTGATTTTTTAGTAGTTTATCTGGTGTTAAAATATAATTTGGAGAGATTATTTGCATTTTTTATCTTAGTTTTAAAGTTAGGCTGATTATATTTAATAAGCTTTAAAAAGCTTATTAAAGTGATTCTAGTTTTTCGTAGAGTTCTTTTGCCATTATTTGGTAGTTTCGTTTGTGATGGAGTAGTTTTTCTTGTCCAGCGTGTCCCATCTTTGCTATATCTGCTTGGCTCATCTCTATAATGGAGTTTAGCTTTTTAGCAATTTCATCACTTTTAAACTCACAAAAAAGTGCATCTTCATCACAAAAAAGCGTGCGGTTTTTTAGGTTATCAGTTAGAAGTGTAGGGATTGCACACGTGTAGTAATCCATAGTCTTAGCAGGGATGGCAGTTGAGTAGATTGGGATGTTTGGAAGTAGAGCAATACCCACATCACAAGCATCTATATGCTCTCTTAATTCATCTAGCGTGTCAGCTTTTAAAAGGCTTATTTTATCACTGATAGTAGGATATTTTGCTATAACAGCTCTTGCAAATTCTGAATCACGTGTAGAGATATTTAGATGCCACATTTTTGACTTTAGGTTACTAAAGGCGACCAAGACTTTTTCAAAATCTCTAAGAGAATCAAGAGTTCCTACATAGATAAAGTGTCTCTCATCTCCACTTGATTCTTTATGTGGTTTTATCTTAGCTGGGTCTAGTCCTGCAGGAAGTGGAAAGCTCAGAACTCCACTATTTGCATAAAAAGTATCTTCCATATCTTTAGAAGTTGGCATAAAGATATCACACTGTGCTAAGAGATTTTTCTTGCTTTGTGCAGTAAAGTAATTTTTTACACTATCAATAAAAGTGACACTATTTTTTGCTTTTTTTGTCTCATAATACTCCTCTTTTTTAGGAAAGGAGAGTCTATACCCAACTTTGTAACCATATTTTTGCCTGTTTGCTAAGATATTTTTTAGAATATCAGGTTTGTTACGAACAAAAACATAATCATATAAAGATAAATCAACTCCCTTAGAGTCAAGATAACAACTTATCTCTTTTTTATACTGAATGGGAACTACAAAATCATTACCCTTTTCTTGAAAACTATTTTTAAACTTTGTAAAATAGACAATATTTACGTCTAAATACTCTTTTAAGTAGCCATTAAAGAGTGGTCCGATTGTGCCATGTTCAGAATACTCTTGTTGGTCAGTAATATATAAAAGCTTCTTTTTACTCTTCATGTCCATCTCCTTGTTTGTCATCTTCTACTAACTCATCATAGAAGAGTTTTTTGTTAAACTCATAACCCAAATACTCACAAATATGCTCTACATCACGAAGTGCATTACCTAAACAAGAAGTAGCTCCCGGCGATGGTGTCATGTTAAAGATGATTCCTTCGCCTGTATTTATAGAGGCCTCTCCAAGCATAAGTTTTTGGTTTTTTTTATCAAGAATCTGGGGTCTTATCCCACCAAAACCTTTAGCATAAGAGATGTCATTCTCACTTAGAGATGGGACTATCTTCTTTGCATCTTGGAGGAAGAGTTTTTTGTTAATATATGGAACTTCAAACATAAAGTTTTTAAGCACATAGTTTCTTATATCTGAGTCTTTTAGTAGGTCATAAAAGATTTTAACAACATTAGTATCAAGTCTTAGTGTTTTAAAAAAGTCAAGATAAGTTCCAGACTTAAACCTCTCTAGTTTTGGTAGCATCAAAGCAGTTGGACCAAATCTTGTAAAACCACTTACTAAGATATCAGGATCACCGTGTAGGGCAGCAAATGGGAGTTTTGGATTTTGCACCATATAAACTTTTCCATTTAGAATTTTACGGTTTGCCATGTAAAAACTCCCAGCCATCGGAAGACAACCAAAATCAAGTCCATGACCCATTTTGTGAGCAAGAAAGAGTGAATGAGCACCTGCATCAACAACAACGAAGTCAGCGGTAAACTGACTCATTGTCGTTTGTATATGATAGACGCTACCTATCTTTTGAATCTCCTTTACTTCGTTGTTAAAAAATATATCAGTTACCTTGTCTTTTATCTTTAGAGTATTGTCTATAAAAGAATCACTCAAAGCTTTGAAGTCAACTGTTGTATATTCGCCTCTTGCACCCATGGCAACTATATCCTCAGGTCTCTCATTGTGATCTTCATCAAAAATAACGGCAGGCTCAATCAGGGCTAAATCCTCTTTTGTGTAGAGCTCTAAGTAGGGGTAGAGAGACTTAAACTCTTTGTAGCGGTTTTTGATGTAAGTGACCTCTTCATAACCAACGCCTAGCGCCATCTTTTGGTGCGAAAATATTACTTTGCCTTCATAACCATGGTTTAGACAATATTTCTCAACCATCTTGGCAGTTCTCTTAACTTTTTTGGCTTTTTCTAAGGTGTAGTTCGTCTCGATATCTCCACAGTGGATAGTTTGTGAGTTTGCGGAGCCGTTAGAGTTTAGTGATGAGAGTGAGCCATATTTTTCAAGCAGACAGATACTCTTTATATCTGTGTAGCGGCCAAGCTCGTAAAATAGGGCAGATCCAGATACACCACCTCCTACTACTATTACGTTGTAATGGTTTTGTGTCATAATCTCTCTTTATATGATTGAATTATTAGTTGTTGTTATTAAGATACTACGATAAAAATCGTTTAAAAAAACTTAAAGCTTGAGATACAAAGTATAGAATGTGATATAATCTAAGAAATATTTGAAAATTATGTAAAAGGAGATTTTTATGAGAGAGTTTGTAAAGTTTGAAAACTTAGAAGAAGTGTTTAGTGATTTATCTGATGTGTTAAAAAATAGCTTACAAAGAGATATTTTATCTATAAAAAAACTTGTGAAGGATTCTAAAAAATTCAAAAGCTTATCTTCAGAGTTTCCTAAGCTTAAAGATGCTGAGTATGTTATATTTTCAGAGCATATGAAAGGAGAGTTTCATGAGTCAGAATCATATATTTTTGTAGATGCTAAAGGCAGAGATGTTTGCAATATCTCTGGAAGAGAGATGGATCTATACGAGATGATTACTGATTGCAAAAATCTAATAGAAAAAAAACATCACAACTCAAGAGTGTAACTCTTTTTAATAATAGTTTTGTTAAAATGGGCTCTTGAAATTTAAGATTTACAAAAAGGTAGAAAATGAAAATAGTAGTCATCCAAGGTCCAAACTTAAATATGCTTGGCATTAGAGAACAACAAATATATGGTCCTATGAAATTAGAACAAATTCATGCACAAATGAAGGAGTTTGCTAGCCAAAATAGCATGGAGGTTGAGTTTTTTCAAAGTAACTTAGAAGGCGAGATAGTAGATAAGATTCAAGAGTGTTATGGAGATGCAGATGGTATCATCATAAATGCGGCAGCATATACTCATACGTCTATTGCTATAAGAGACGCTATTTCTGCTGTTAATCTTCCAACTATTGAAGTTCATATCAGCAATATCCATCGTCGTGAAGAGTTTAGAAAAGATAGCATGATAGCTCCAGTTTGTACTTCATCTGTTGTAGGTTTTGGCCCTTTTGGATACCACTTAGCGATGGTTGGAATGTTACAAATCATGAATGAGATAAAAGCAGCTCAAGAGATGCAAAAGCAACAACAAGCCGGGCAATCAGCTAAGTAAAAATGTATATAAAGCGTAAGCTAAATGAGAGTCTAATCACTTTTAAGGGCTTGCGTTTTGGCGTGAAGCTAAGAGAGAAATCTTCTCATAGATATAGAGTGACTGTAGGTATTGGTGGAAATGTTGGGGATGTAAAGCGCCGCTTTGAGCATCTCTATATGTTTTTAAAAAGAGATAAAAGAGTAGAACTCTTAGAAACTTCATTGATTTTGAAAAATCCTCCCTTTGGTTTTGTGGCTCAAGATGATTTTTTAAACTCAATAATTGTACTTAAAGTAAGTATGCAGCCTTTGGCTTTTTTAGAGTACTTACATAGAGTAGAGAAAAAATTTGCACGCAAACGAAGTTTTGCAAACGCTCCAAGGACATTAGATTTGGATATTATCTTTTTTGAAAATAGGGTCATAAAAACTCCAAGGCTCACTATTCCACATGAGAGTTGGTCCAAGCGAGAGAGTGTAACTATTCCACTTATGGACATAAAAAGATGAAAATACTTACATTTACAGGTCGCTCTCCATCAGAGGCTCTAAAAAAAGCAAAGTTAGAGATTGGCAATGATGGAAT
This sequence comes from Sulfurimonas hongkongensis, assembly GCF_000445475.1. Lineage (NCBI taxonomy): Bacteria > Pseudomonadati > Campylobacterota > Epsilonproteobacteria > Campylobacterales > Sulfurimonadaceae > Sulfurimonas > Sulfurimonas hongkongensis. Next base: position 211,909 of record NZ_AUPZ01000013.1, on the reverse strand, counting down.
GCTAATAGAGACGCGTGAAATACAGAAAAAGGCACTAGGTAGAGAGCCTCTTTATGAGATAGTAATAGGTATTGAGGAAGATGATATACATCCCACTTATCCTAAAAAACCGACTAAACCTCTAAATCAGCAAAGACCTATAAAAGAAGAGAGTCAAGATGTTCTTTATGATATCTCAAGTGCAGCAGCTCAGATATCTGAAATTGCAAATGTGCGAGATCCTCTGTATGAGTATTCGCCTCAAAAAATATCGCCAAACTCTTATGAGCCAAAAGAGTTAAAAGAGATAAAGAGCGAGATAAATAAACTAGGCGATAAAGTAAAGCTTATTCAAAATATGTTTTGGGATGAAAAAGCACCAACTCTGCAAAGCCAAATCCCTCCAGAGTTTGCCGAGATATATAGACTCGCATCTCAAAGTGGAATGGATAGAGACCATCTAGATGCCATCATGCAGATGACGCTAGAACATATGCCATCAAAGATGAAAGAGAACTCCTCGACGGTAAAGAGATACTTCCAAACTTTACTAAGAAAAATGATACCAATTAGGCGTGAATCTCTTCCAACTGTAGGTACAAAAAAAGTCATTATGCTAGTAGGTCCAACAGGAGCTGGAAAAACAACTTCTATAGCAAAACTAGCGGCTCGTTACTCTTACTTGATGCAAAAAAAATATAAAGTGGGGTTAGTTGTTTTAGATACTTACCGTATCGGTGCGGTTGAGCAGTTGATGCAGTATGCAAGAATGATGAAGCTAGGCATTGAGACTGTAGTTGATCCTCCAGAGTTTTCAACTGCCTTAAACTCCCTAAGGTATTGTGACTATATTCTTATAGATACGATGGGCTCTAGTCCTTATGATAAAGGCAAAATCTCTAAGATTTATGAGTGTCTTGAAGCCAACGATACAGAATATAGCATAGATGTGGTTCTTGTGATGCCAAGTTCCATCAAGTATGATGACCTTAAAGTTACTTATGAAAATTTCTCTAGCTTAAATATAGATACAGTGATGTTTACAAAACTTGATGAGACTAGAGGATTTGGTAATATTTTCTCACTTGCTTATGAGACAAAGAGCCCTATTAGCTATTTCTCAGTTGGACAAGAAGTTCCAGAAGATTTAGTTTGTGCTAGTAGTGACTTTTTAGTCGAGTGTCTCTTAAACGGTTTTAACAGGAGTAAAGCATGATGGGCAATCAAGCTCAAAAGCTACAAGAACTAGTAGCAACTAACTCAGCTAAAAAGTCTAAAAAGACGAGATTTATCGCTATTACGAGTGGAAAAGGTGGAGTTGGGAAGAGTACGATAAGCTCTAACTTAGCCTATGTTTTGTCCCAAAGTGGACTCAATGTTGGAATATTTGATGCAGATATTGGCTTAGCTAACCTTGATGTTATGTTTAATGTAAAGATCAAAAAAAACATCTTGCATGTGTTAAAAGGTGAAGCAAGTGTAAGTGATATCCTCATACCCATAACAAGAAACTTGATACTAATCCCTGGAGAGAGTGGAGATGAGATACTAAAATACTCAGATGCAGCACTTTTTGAGAGGTTTATGCAAGAGGCTCAGGTTCTTGATAAACTTGATGTCATGATAATAGACACTGGTGCAGGAATTGGTGATCATATTCAGATGTTTTTAAATGCTGCGGATGATGTAATAGTTGTAACTGTTCCAGATCCAGCAGCTATAACCGATGCTTATGCAACTATAAAAACAGTAGCACTTTTAAGAAACGATATAGGCTTGATAATGAATCAAGTAAAAGGCGAAAAAGAAGCAGAGGGTGTGTTTGAGAAAATCAAAAAAGTTGCAAAAGCAAATATAGGTGGAGAACTGGATTTGCAGTACTTAGGAAAGATAAATAGCGATATAAAAGTAAGTTCATCTATCAAAAAAAGAGAGCTATTTAGTGCAGTCCATCCAAACTCTCAGCCGCATACTGATATAACAGCAATTGCAAGTAAGATAGCTGCTAGATTGGAACGAAATATGCTGGTAAGTCCTAATGAAAGTGGGTTGAGTGGCTTATTAAAACGCTTAATACAACATTTTTAGTCTATTTTTTGGGGTATATAGATGCTAGGTGAAAATTTTGTATATTTTTTTACAGTTCAAGGCTTTTTTGTAGGAATAATCTTTGGAATATTAAAATCTTTTGATGCAGAGGGGCTTCTTTTATATACATTTTTCATCACAATATTTTTCTATCTTTTTTCTCATGTTATAATAGCTCTGTACTTTAAAACACTCACTGCAAAATCTTACTTTTTTCCTAAAGAGACACATGAGAAAGAGTTAGATTTTTTTGTGGCTGAGATAAACAAGAGAGAAAAACTTATAGACTCTGTATATAAAATAACAGATGCAGCTATGAAGATAAACTCACAAGATTTGCCAGGACAAAAGACATGATCTCCGCCTATACACAAGATATCAAGCATAAAGAAGATGAGCTAGCCATACAGTACTTACCTGCTGTAAAAGCTATGGCTTTTAGACTCAAAGAGAGACTACCAAGCTCTATTGACTATATGGATCTCTTTGCTATAGCAACTGAAGAGTTGATAAAACTAGCAAGAAGATATGATGAGAGTTTAAATGACTCTTTTTGGGGATATGCAAAAAAGAGAGTTTATGGTTCTATGCTTGATTACTTAAGAAGCTTAGATGTTTTGTCCCGCGCTAGCAGAAAACTTGTAAAAGCGATAGACTATGCCATAGAAGAGCATAGACTAACAAATGAAGAAGAGCCAACAGATGAAGAGCTCTCAGAGATGCTAGGAGAGACGGTGGAGAAAATTCATGAGGCGAGAATAGCATCTACTATATACACAGTTATGCCTCTGCATGACCAACTAAATGTTGGAGATGAGGGAGCAGCTCTGGCTCTCATAGAAAAAGAAGAACTTATAGAGATGATAAAGAGTGTTTTGTCTGGTTATAATGAGCGAGAACAGATGATAATACAGCTTTACTATTTTGAGGAGCTTACCCTAAAAGAGATAAGTGAGATTTTAAATATTACTGAGTCTAGAATATCTCAGATTCATAAGTCTGTTATCCATAAAATCAAAGAGAGTGTAGGGGCGTAAAATGGCAGATATACTTTCACAAGAAGAGATAGATGCACTACTAGATGTCGTTGATGATGAAGGTGATGATGTCTTAGAAGACTCAGAAAGTAGCTCTTTTGTACAAAACCAACAAGTAACACTCTATGATTTTAAGAGACCAAATAGAGTCTCAAAAGAGCAGCTTCGTGCATTTCGTGGTGTACATGATAAAATGGCTCGCTCACTAGCATCTCAAATCTCTTCCATCATGCGTTCTATAGTTGAGATTCAACTTCACTCAGTTGATCAGATGACTTATGGCGAGTTTTTGATGTCCTTGCCAAGTCCGACTAGTTTTAATGTGTTTTCAATAAAACCACTAGAGGGAAGCGGTATTATAGAGATAAATCCATCTATCGCTTTTCCAATGCTTGACCGACTTCTTGGTGGAAAAGGTGAACCTTTTGATGCAAATCGAGAGTTCTCAGATATAGAACTAAGCCTTTTTGAGACGATTTTACGTGTTATGATGAGCACATTAAAAGAGGCATGGGGACCTGTTATGGAGGTTTTTCCTGCCATTGAGTCTAAAGAGTCAAGTCCAAATGTTGTCCAGATTGTTGCTCAAAATGAGATAGTTGTGATGGTGGTTATGGAGATAATCATTGGGCATTCCTCTGGAATGATGAATATCTGTTATCCAGTTATTGCACTAGAACCAGTCTTGCCAAAACTCGCAAGCCGTGACTTGATGCTAAATGAGACAAGCTCTAAAAAGAGTAGAAATACAGAGCTTCAAGTTCTCTTAGGTGGTGCTAAAGTAAATGTAGAAGCAAATCTAGGGGATGCAGAACTTACTATGAGGGATGTTTTAGATCTTCAAGTTGGAGATGTTGTAAGGCTCTCAAGTCCAGCTGATGATGTTGTAACTGTGAGCATCGATGGAAAAGATAGATTTAGAGGCGAGATAGGACTTAGAAGATTTAGAAAATCGATTCAAATTACACAGATGATAGATACAGAAAAAGATGCAGTAAAACGTGCACTAGAGAATTTTGAAAATTTAAGACATGAGAAGATTTCTGGAGTTAGAGATATAGTAGATGATGAAGAAAAAACAAAAGAGGAAAGAATAGATGAATGATTTTATGAAACTATTTGAGGACGAGACTGTTGGAACAGTAGAAGCTCTAATTGGTCAAGCACCAACTTTAGAGATAAAAGAGCAACAGGATTTAAGCATAATCTCAAGTATAATTCCTCCTATAGTTCTTGTAAAGTTAAGTGTTAGCGGAGATATAGATGCTAAAGCAATGGTAGCACTTACTCCAAACTTAGCAGCATCACTCTCTGATATGATGATGGGTGAAGATGCAAGTGATAGAGAAGATGTAGGCGATGATGAACTAGATGCTTCAAAAGAGATAGTCTCAAATATTTTTGGTGCCATTGCAAATACTCTCTCAGCACAAAAAGATATACCAGTACTCTCATTTAAGATAGATGATATTGAATTTGTCTCAGACAATAGTGAGATAACTCTGGAAGATTACAGCAAAATGTATGTTTATAAGTTCAATATAGGTGATTTAAATTCTTTGTTTATGTTTATAATAGATGAGAAACTTCGTAATTCTCTTGATGGGAAAAAAGATGAACCAGAAGTAGATTCAAGTCAGTCTGAAGACACTTCTATGCAAAACTGTAACCCTTCTGGAGTAAAACTTACTTCTGAAGAGATGAGCAATATTTCTTTGATAATGGATGTTAAACTTCCTGTACGTGTAAGGATTGGAAAGAAAAAGATGCTACTCAAAGATGTCTTAAATATGGACATAGGCTCAGTTATAGAGCTTAATCAATTAGCAAATGATCCACTAGATATTTTAGTTGATAACCATGTAATAGCTCAAGGCGAAGTTGTAATCATAGATGGAAACTTTGGAGTTCAGATTAAAACTATAGGTTCAAAAAGAGACAGATTGAACAAGTTGAAGGCGTAAATTGAAATCAGAAAAAAAAATATTAACAAAAAAATATGTAAAAGATATAAAATCAGCCAATACTTGGAGTGCTTTTAGAATATTGGCTGACTTTGTAAAAGGCTATAATGAGCTTGGTGAGTTAGGTGAGCTAGGACCAACTGTTACAATCTTTGGTAGTGCTAGAACAAAAAAGAATGATAAATATTACAAACAAACACAAAAGCTAGCATCTATGCTAGCCTCAAGAGGCTTTAACATTATAACAGGTGGCGGACCTGGGATTATGGAAGCAGCAAATAGAGGCGCTTATAAGCATAAAGAGATAGAATCTATAGGTTTAAATATCGATTTGCCTTTTGAACAAGTTGCAAATCCATATACTACGACAGAACTAAGTTTTGACTACTTTTTCTCAAGAAAAGTGATGCTTGTAAAGTACTCTATGGCTTATGTTATTTTTCCTGGAGGATACGGGACTCTTGATGAGCTTTTTGAGGCACTCACACTTATACAAACTGGAAAAGTAACAGGTGTTAGAATCTTTGTCGTTGGGGTTGATTTTTTCCAGCCGCTGATGGAGTTTATAGAAGAGAAACTTGTCGGTAGTGGAATGATTGATAGAGAAGATTTTGAGATTATAACATTTACAGACGACCTAAAGGTTGTTAAAAATGAGATAGAGCAATCACTCTTAAAGCAGATGGAAATGCTTAAAGAAGTTGGGCTTGAAGACTCTTCATACTACAAAGCTCTGCGTGATTTCTGTTCTCTTAAAAAAATAAAATTAAATAAGAAAAAGAAATGAAAAAAAAAGTATTAGTTGGTATGAGTGGGGGAGTTGACTCTACGGTCTCAGCTCTCTTACTAAAGCGAGATGGTTATGAAGTTGAGGGACTTTATATGAAGCTTCACTCAAAGCCAAACTATCATGAAATCCACCTTGAGCGTGCAAAAAAAGCTGCCAAATTTGTTGGTATGAAACTTCATGTCCTAGACCTGCAAGATACTTTTAATGAGAAGGTTTTTCAGCCCTTTATAGATACTTACGCAAAAGGTGAAACTCCAAATCCGTGTGCATTGTGCAACAGAGGGCTAAAGTTTGGAGAGATGGTAAAGTTTGCAGATAGAGTAGGGGCTCGCTATGTTGCTACTGGGCACTACATCAAGACTGATGGAGAATACTTTTACCAAGCTGATGATGATACAAAAGATCAGAGCTACTTTCTGTTTTATGTAAAAAAAGAGATTTTACCAAGGTTGATATTTCCTCTAGGAGAGCGTAAAAAGAGTGATATAAAAGAGTTTGCAGCTTCCATAAAAGGACTAGAATCTTTTGCATCTCAAGGTGAATCAAGTGAGATTTGTTTTGTTGAGACTACTTATACTGACTTGCTAAAAGATTACGTACAAGTAGACAATGTTGGAGAAGTCTTGGATAGAGATGGAAATGTAGTTGGCGAGCATAAGGGCTATATGCACTACACCATAGGAAAAAGAAAAGGCTTTACAGTTTTAGGCGCACATGAACCTCACTATGTCTTAAGCATAGATGCCACTAAAAACCAAATCACAGTTGGAAAAAAAGAAGAACTAGCATGCAATAGTTTAACCATAAACAATCTAAATATGTTTAATGACAAGCAAGAGTTTGATACAAGCGTGAAGCTAAGATACAGAACAAAAGCAGTCGCGTGTCATGTAAAGATAGAGCAAGATAGAGCATCTATAACTTTAAAAGAGAGCGTTTTTGGAGTAGCTATAGGTCAAGCCGCCGTTTTTTATGATGATGATAAGCTTATTGGTGGTGGATGGATTTGTGGGGTTTAGAAGTAAATTTTTAAATGGAATGCTTTGAATAATTATTAAGCTAGATCCTGAATCAAGTTCAGGATGACGGTTTGCTTGTTTAGAATGACGAGTGTCCTGTAGAGTTCATGATGACGCGTGTCCCGTCATTCCGTGCTTGACACGGAATCTAGTCTATAGATTAGCCAGAGGGTTCAATTATATATTATACATATGCTTAAAGTAGAAATGTTGCTTATATTTTAGGAGTTAAAATTGGAAAACTTAACAGACTTAAAAGCTATCTTACACTCAAAAAGAGCAAATATATACTATCTTGAGTATTGCCGTGTAATGCAAAAAGATGGAAGAGTTCTTTATCTTAGTGAAGTTAAAAAAGAGTATCAGTACTGGAATATTCCTATTGCTAACACTACTTGTTTACTTCTAGGAACTGGAACTTCGATAACGCAAGCTGCTATGAGAATGTTAGCACAAGCTGGAGTTCTTGTAGGTTTTTGTGGAGGTGGGGCAACACCTTTGTTTATGGCAAATGAGATAGAGTGGTTTACTCCACAGAGTGAGTATAGACCAACAGAGTACATACAAGGCTGGATGCAGTTTTGGTTTGATGATGCCAAGCGACTTGAAACTGCTAAAAGGTTTCAAATAGCAAGAATCGAGTTTATACAAAAAGTTTGGACTAAAGATCGTGAGCTAAAGTTAGAAGGTTTTGATGCAAAAGATCCTGAGTTAGAGCGTATGTTTTCTAGCATTTCAACAAGTATTGCCAATGCGTATAATGTTGGAAAGCTTCTTCAACTTGAAGCAGATTTTACTAAAAGACTCTACAAATATGCAGCTCAAAAGACAAACTTATCAGGTTTTACTAGAGAACACAAGAGTGCTGACTTAGCCAATGATTTTTTAAACCACGGAAATTATTTAGCATATGGTTTAGCTGCGACTACTCTTTGGGTTTTAGGAATTCCTCACGGTTTTGCAGTGATGCATGGTAAAACTAGAAGAGGTGCCTTAGTCTTTGATGTGGCTGATCTTATAAAAGATGCTCTTGTTTTACCATGGGCATTTATCTGTGCTAAAGAGAAGATGAGTGAAAAAGAGTTTCGCTCACAATGTTTACAAAATTTTGTAGAGCATAAAGCATTAGACTTTATGTTTACGCAAGTCAAAGAAGCCTCAGCTTACTACTTACCCAAAGATAAAAAATCATGATGGTTATTTTTGTCTCACAATGTGAGAAAAATGCCCTTAAAAAATCAAGAAGAATTTTAGATAGTTTCGCCAATCGCATCGGAGACAATACTTGGCAGACTATCATTACTGGGGAGGGGTTAGGAGCTGTTTTTAAACTACTTAGAAAAACCGCTTCAAAAAGTACTGCTGTAAGTTGCCACTGGATACGCAGTCGCAGTCGTAGCGACTTTTTATGGGTTGTAGGGAATAAGGATAGATTTAATGAAGCTGGAGTTGTTCCTGTTCACTGGACAGCTAAAACTATTTTAGATAACTATAAAGAGAGTGAGTGGAAATATATGCCTCTCATTAAAGCTCTAACAGCACTCTCTGCTCTTTTTCATGACTGGGGAAAATCAACAAAACTCTTTCAAGATAAGCTAAAACCAAATAGTAAAATCAAAGCTGACCCCATTCGTCATGAGTGGATAAGTTGTCTTTTGCTTAACGCTTTTATCTCTCAAAACAAAGAGAACTGGTTGCATCGTTTGAGTAATGGCGAGATTGATGAGACTTTACTTATGGCTAATGCTAAAGATGTAAATGAAAAAGCATTACAAAATCTTCCATCCTCAGCACAACTTGTAATGTGGTTGATAGTTTCTCATCATAAGTTACCAAGTACAGCTACTTCTAAATCAATTATTGCTAATAAATACAATGGCGTAGCTTCTTTTTCTATAGAGGACACACTCCAATACATTCAACAATCGTGGGGATATGAAAATAAAATGGATGAAAAAGAGTATCAAAAACACTTAGAACAATGTTTTATATTTCCTCATGGGCTTTTGAGTAACTCTTCTAAATGGCTAACTCTTGTCAAACGCTGGGCAAATAAACTACTTGCACAGCAATCCCTTTTAGATGAAGCCATTAGTGATGGCAGTTATAGAGCTGTTTTGCATCATAGTAGGCTTTGTTTGATGCTAGGTGATCATAACTACTCTTCACAAGAAAAAGACCCTAACTGGAGAGACACAACAGGGCTTTACGCAAATACTCATTCTAAAACCAAAGAGTTAAAACAAAAACTTGATGAACATTTATGTGGTGTTTATGAAAGTGCTACAGCTGTCGTTCATTATCTGCCTATGTTTGAACACAAATCTCCTTTTGTACAAAATAACAAAGTCTTAAAAAAAGCAAGTCCAAAAGAGTTTTCTTGGCAAGATAAAGCGGTTACAAAAATAAGAGAAGTGATGCAAGAAGAATCTAAAAAAAGAGGATTTTTTGCTGTTAATATGGCAAGTACAGGATGTGGAAAAACTTTTGCAAACGCTAAAGTGATGCAAGCCATCTCTAGTGATGGTAATTCTATGCGGTATGTTTTAGCTTTGGGGCTAAGAACTTTGACCTTACAAACAGGGGATGAATATAGAGAGAGGATGAAGTTAGACAAAGAGGAACTAGCTGTTTTGATAGGCTCAAAAGCAATTATGGAACTTCATGAAAATCAAAAAAAAGAAAATGAGAATGAACAAAAGAGTGATTTTGGTTCTGAGTCTTTAGAGAGTTTGCTTGATGAAGAAGTTATCTATGAGTTTGATATTCCAGATGATGCACTCAAAACAGTTTTAAAATATGAGCGAGACAAAAAGTTTTTGTATGCTCCAGTTTTAGTTTGTACAATAGACCATCTTATGGGAGCGGTAATTACAAAAAAAGGTGGGCGTTATATATTGCCAAGTTTGAGGATGCTCTCCTCTGACTTAGTTATAGATGAGATAGATGATTTTAGTGGCTCTGACCTTATCGCCATCGGTAGATTGGTTCATTTAGCAGGAATGTTAGGGCGTGGTGTGATGATTTCATCGGCTACAATTCCTCCTGATTTGGCAAAAGGGTATTTCAACGCCTATAAAAAAGGCTGGCGACTCTATGTAAAAAGCCATGAAGCAAAAAATAAAATAGTGTGTGCATGGATAGATGAGTTTAAAACAGATGTAAAAGAGATAGATAGCTTTGAGAGTAAAAAAGCATTGGATACGTATGAAGAAAATCACAATCATTTTATAGATAAACGAATAGAAAATCTACAAAAAGAGCCTGTAAAAAGAAAAGTAGAGATAGTAGAGTGTCATGAAGAGTTAGAAGATAATGAGTTTGAAGAGGATGAGACAAAAACAGATGTTTATTTCTCTAAAATAAAAGATGCAATTATACAAAAACACAAAGAGCATCATACTATTGATAAAAAAAGTAATAAACGCATCTCTTTTGGAGTAGTAAGAGTTGCTAACACACCTCCTTGTGTAGCTTTGAGTAGATATTTGGCGATGGCTGATTATGATGATGTAGAGCTAAAGGTTATGGCTTATCACTCAAATCAAGTGTTGCTTTTGCGTCATGAACAAGAAAAGCATCTTGATGCTGTATTGAAGAGAAAAGAGAAAGAAGATGAAGAGCCAGAAGCGTTTAAAGACGAAATAATTCGCTCTCATATAGATGCAAGTCAAACGCAGGATGTTATATTTGTTTTGGTTGCTACGCCCGTAGAAGAGGTTGGGCGAGACCATGATTTTGACTGGGCTATTATAGAGCCATCTTCTTTTCGTTCTATCATTCAGCTAGCAGGGCGAGTGCGAAGACATAGAGTAGGCGAAGTAGTTGCGCCAAATATTGGCTTGATGCAATACAATTATAAGGCTTTTAAGGCTAGTGATGCAGAGGGGAAATATTTTAACCGACCTGGATATGAGGAAAATAAGCAACTTAATACTCATAATATTTCAAAACTAATAGATGCAAATGAAATATCTAAAAGACTAGATGCACGAGCGAGGATTAAAAAACCTCAAAAGCTAGATGAAAAAAATTCTTTGATAGATTTAGAGCATTACATGACACAAAAAGATTTAACCTCTTTTGATAAAATAGGGGCTAATACTTTTGAGGGCTACCTAAATGAGAGTTGGTTTTTAACAGCACATCCTCTTTATTTTCACCCTTTTAGAGAGAGTTTAAAAAATACAAACATTTTTTTAGTTTATAGCAAAAAAAATGACAACTACTATTTTGCAGAGTTAGATGAGTATAAAAATCTGATAAATAGAGAAGAGATATTACAAATTAGTAGAGTGGAGGATAATATAGATGCAACTAGATTGTGGTTACATCGAGATTATGATGCACTAGTAAAAGAGTATGCGACAAAAAACAATCAAACAAAAGAGGAGGTGTCTCTCAGATATGGAGAATTGAACTTTATAGTATATGAAGAGAGTTCTGAGTTTGAATATAGTGACCAGTTTGGGTTGGTAAGATTATAAGGAGTAAATATTGTGATAGAAGAAGTATTATCTAAATTTTTTGACGAAAGAAAAGAGATTTGGATGAAAAAGAATCAGAAAAGTTCTATGTCTGATGAAGAGGTAATAAAACTTCAAGCCGATTGTGAGGAAGCACTATCACTAGAAAAATGGCTTCCTGATGCTGCAAAAAGAGCAGGGCAGATTTCTATATCTACACACCCTTGTACTTTTTCTCATCCAAGTTCAAGAAAAAATAAAAATGGCTATGTAACACCAATCATTGCAGATGCAAAGAGACAAAATGATGGACTACTTAGAAGTGGAAATGTAGAAGTTGAGAGTGATGCCTTAGGAAATGCAGCTGCCTTAGATGTTCATAAGTTTTTAAACCTTGTTATGAGTGATGGAAAAAAACTAATATCTCATATAGAGCTAGAGAGCCAGTTAGCAAAATCAATTTTGACTATTAAAAATCATACCTATGAGAGCTTAAGAGATGGTTTTTTAAAGATGATAAATTCATCAAATGATTTAGTTACAAGTGAGAAAATTAAGCAAGTCTATTTTCCTGTTAATCAAGACTACCACCAGCTCTCTATATTAAGTAATTCTGGGATTATGTATCATTTAAAAGAGCGTATTAATATTATGCGTTTTGGCGATGAGGTCAAAGAGAAGCGAGACAAAAGAAAAAAAGCAGAGTATTGTGAGAGCGGATATAGTGAAATTTATGGTTTAACCACTATAGGTTTTGGAGGAACAAAACCCCAAAATATTTCTGTTTTAAACTCTAAAAATGGAGGCAAGGCTTATTTACTACTCTCAATACCACCAGTACTAAAAAAGAGAAATATCTACTTTCCAAAAAGTAATTTCTTTCAAGATTCTATAAGAGCTTGGGAAGTTTCAGAAATTTTTGATGCATTGCATCGATTAGCTAGTACAGATTATAACAATGTTGATATTCGTAATGGTCGTATTCGTAGATATGGACAGTTAATGGATAAAATTATTGAGAAGATGTGGACTATTCGCTTTGTTTCTATAGAACAATATTATGAAAAAAACTCTAAATTAAAATCTCATCAAAAAATCTGGCTTTCGCATCTCTATGAAGAAGAACGAGACAGTGAAGATGCATGGCTAGATAAACTAGAAAAAGAGATAACTCGCTGGATATTTCAAAGCTATGAAAAAAGAACCAATAAAAAGTTTGGAATTGAAGAGAAAAAAGATATAGCAAACTTAGTACATGAACATAGGGAGGCACTACGATGATACGACAATTATTATTATTGCCTCATATAAAGGTACACAACGCAAATGCACTCTCAAGCCCATTTACTATAGGTTTTCCAGCTATGACTGCATGGTTAGGTGCTACTCACGCCTTACAAAGAAAGTTAAATGTTGATGGCTTTAAGGAGCTGAAGTTTAAAGCAACTGGAGTGCTAAGTCATAAAGCAGATTTACAAACTTTCAAAGGTGTTGGAGATTATGTTCATTCTATTGTGGGAACAGGTAATCCTTTGGACAAAGATGGTAACCGCCCCTCATTTATAGAAGAAGCTCGAATACATCTTGATGTAAGTTTGGTTATTGAGCTTGATGGCTTAGAAAAAATGGAAGAAGAGCGATTTTTAGAGAGAGTACATCATCATTTACTAGGTCGTATGAAAATGGCAGGTGGAGATGTTTTATCATGTAAAAAACCTACATTGTCAAGGTTAGATGATGAAGAGGAAGATGAACTAGTCCGCTTTAGAAAAAAACTTATGCCGAGCTATGCTATTGTAGAGCGAAAAGATTTGATGATAGAAGCTATGGAGAGTGGAGTAGATGCAGTTGATGCTATATTAGATTATCTTTCATTACACCATAATTGCGAAGAAGAAAATGAAAAAATAGTTTGGAGTAGTAAGCGAAAAGTCTCAGGTTGGTTAGTTCCAATCGCTGTAGGTTTTCAAGGAATCTCGCCTATTGGAAAAGCTAAAAACCAAAGAGATGCAAATACTCCTCACCGTTTTGCAGAGAGTGTTGTAACTCTTGGAGAGTTTAAAATGCCATATAAAATGACATCAATAGATGAGATACTATGGCGTTATAGTTATGATGAAGAGAACTCTCTTTATCTTTGTGAACAAAAAAAGTAATAAAAATAATTAAAACATAAAAGGAAAAACAAATGGCAAAAGTAAAAAATGCAATCGCATCTGTTTTATCGTTTGAGAAAAAGTTAGTACCATCTGATGGTTATATGTATGGAACAACTTGGGAGAACAGAGATAAAGAAACCCCTTTAAAATTGGTTGAAAAATCAGTAAGAGGAACAATAAGTAACCGCTTAAAAGATGCAGTGAAAAATGACCCTTTAAAGCTTAATGCTGAGGTAGAAAAAGCAAACCTGCAAACGGTAGATAGTTGTGCACTAGGAGAGGAACAAGATACGCTCAAGCTTCACTTTACTCTTAAAGTTTTAGGTGGCATCAAAGAGCCATCAGCGTGTAATGATGCTACTTTTTTAGAGACTTATAAAAATGCTGTAGGTGCGTATATTGAACAAGAAAAGTTTAGTGAACTAGGTCGTAGATATGCTCTAAATCTAGCTAATGCTCGCTTTTTATGGCGTAACCGTGTCGGAGCAGAGCAGATAGAAGTTCAAGTTAAAGATTTAAAAAGTCAGCAAGTATGGACATTTGATGCAAAAGAGTTTAGTATCCGCTCTATAGAGAGTAGCCATAAAGGTGTCATCTCATTAGGCGAGAAAATAGCCAGTGCATTAGCTAGTGAAGATGACTTTTTGATGTTAGACATAAACTGTTATGCACAAGTTGGAAAAGCACAAGAAGTTTATCCTAGTGAAGAGTTGGTTCTAGATAAGGGTCAAAGTAAAAAAAGTAAGGTTCTTTATACTGTTGATGAGGTAGCATCAATGCACTCCCAAAAACTAGGTAATGCTCTTAGAAGTATAGATACTTGGTATAGTGAGTACGCTACTGAAAATAGACCAATAGCCATAGAACCTTACGGAGCTGTTACTAATCTAGGTCGTGCTTTTAGAACACCAAAAGAGAAGCAAGACTTTTTCACTTTTTTTGATAAATTTGCTACAGGCACAACACTAGATAGTAAAGATGAAGAGCACTATGTCATGGCTGTTTTAGTTCGTGGTGGTGTTTTTGGCGAGAGTTCAAAGTCGTAATCATGAAATACTACATAGATATAAAACTACTAGGCGATACTGAGATATCACTCGGGTTTATTTGGCAAAAAGTTTATGCACAGATGCATTTAGCATTGGTCGAGCATAAAGATAGTGATGGTATGTGTAGAGTAGGTTTTGCTTTTCCTCACTATAAAGAAGTTTTTCCACTTGGAGATACACTTAGATTATTCTCAGATGCAAAAGAAGAATTGTCATCTTTAAATACACATGAGAGGTTAAAAAATCTTTTAGACTATGTAACAATAAGTGAGATTAAAAAAGTTCCACTTAACATTGGTGAATATGCAACCTTTAGCAGAAAACAGTTTAAATCAAATCCTATAAGATTAGCAAGAAGATATGCTAAAAGGCATGAAAAAACGCTAGAAGAGGCTCTAGATGTTTATAGCGGTATGAGTGCACAAGAGACTAAATTACCATTTGTAATGATGAAAAGTAACTCTTCAAACCAGCAGATGAAGATATTTATAGAAAAAAATATTTGTTTGAAAGAACAAAAAGGTTTATTTAATCCTTATGGCTTAAGCAAAACTTCAACTGTACCATGTTTTTAGTATAAAAACACCTAAATTTTTTCATAGCTTTAAGAACCCCTAAAACAAGTGCTTTGAAGATGCTATGAAAAATAAAGGTTATTTAAGTAAATATATCTCAAATACTCGATATAGTAATGTTTTGAGATATCATTTTGCTGTAAACTGCCGAATAGGCAGCTTAGAAACTTAGTCGCTTTTTAACACCCTCCAAGACGCTGTAAACTGCCGAATAGGCAGCTTAGAAAACTAACTCACATGTCAACAGGTTCGCGGCTAAGTAAACTGCCGAATAGGCAGCTTAGAAATCAATTCAGATATGTCCGTAAATGGTTGGCTGGTAAACTGCCGAATAGGCAGCTTAGAAAGTGGTGCCTAATCAGAGCGTCATTGACGACTTGTAAACTGCCGAATAGGCAGCTTAGAAAGCTTAATACCAACCTCCGCAGAATCAGTCCTAGTAAACTGCCGAATAGGCAGCTTAGAAAACTCTTGTGTGCTTCATCCCATAAGATAGTATGTAAACTGCCGAATAGGCAGCTTAGAAAAAAAGCTCAATTAGTGATAGCGGATATTCCATGTAAACTGCCGAATAGGCAGCTTAGAAAACTCGGAGTGTTAGACTAAGAGATATAATGGGGTAAACTGCCGAATAGGCAGCTTAGAAAATTCAGGAATACCCATTTGGTGTAAGTAACTAGTAAACTGCCGAATAGGCAGCTTAGAAATACACCTCACACATTTCGCTAATTAGAGCTTTGTAAACTGCCGAATAGGCAGCTTAGAAAACTCATAAAGCTCTCTTATACTCATAGTGTTTGTAAACTGCCGAATAGGCAGCTTAGAAAAACAAATAAACCTCCTTGACCGTAATTTTTTAGTAAACTGCCGAATAGGCAGCTTAGAAACCGCAAATTTACCTGCCGTAGCAGTAACTACAGTAAACTGCCGAATAGGCAGCTTAGAAAATTCTCAAAGATAAAATAAGGGGTTACTATGGGTAAACTGCCGAATAGGCAGCTTAGAAAATTACTGCGTTGTTGCCAGAAACTCCTAAGTTGTAAACTGCCGAATAGGCAGCTTAGAAAACCTGCAATTCATTTTAAACATTATTGCATTTGTAAACTGCCGAATAGGCAGCTTAGAAATACAAACTCTTTTAGGTGTGATTTTAGTGTAGGTAAACTGCCGAATAGGCAGCTTAGAAATATAGTGAACTGTTGGAAAAACTAGACGATGAGTAAACTGCCGAATAGGCAGCTTAGAAAACAAAACCGCTACTTTTAAAGTCGATGCCTACGTAAACTGCCGAATAGGCAGCTTAGAAATACTACAATATCTGCGGATATGTTTTTATCAAGTAAACTGCCGAATAGGCAGCTTAGAAATGGTGTATCTACGAAGATGTATTCATAATCTTGTAAACTGCCGAATAGGCAGCTTAGAAAAAACCAAACAATAGCACAAGCCAAAGACCATGGTAAACTGCCGAATAGGCAGCTTAGAAAATTATATAAGGCTTCATTTTGAGAATCTTCAAGTAAACTGCCGAATAGGCAGCTTAGAAACATCCTTGGTGCAGTTCGTGGCAAGTTCTTTAGTAAACTGCCGAATAGGCAGCTTAGAAACAACAGCCACAAGAGTCAACGATGATGATACAGTAAACTGCCGAATAGGCAGCTTAGAAATTTAATTTCAGGACAAAATTCAAACGAAGTTAGTAAACTGCCGAATAGGCAGCTTAGAAATATATTAAGTATTCTGAATATTTTTCTCTACAGTAAACTGCCGAATAGGCAGCTTAGAAATGGCCAGCCGGGCTTGTCGTGTTGGAATGGGAGTAAACTGCCGAATAGGCAGCTTAGAAATTATTTTGATAGTGGGTATGTCTCAACTACCCGTAAACTGCCGAATAGGCAGCTTAGAAAAATATGATGAAGTTTATGTAGCTGTTAAATCAGTAAACTGCCGAATAGGCAGCTTAGAAAATTACAAACTGAATAGCTGGTGTAGCAACATCGTAAACTGCCGAATAGGCAGCTTAGAAAAATAATATCTGAGCCTTTGATACCCTCATTAAGTAAACTGCCGAATAGGCAGCTTAGAAATGAGTATGCATTTGTCTCTTTGTCATAAGTTTGTAAACTGCCGAATAGGCAGCTTAGAAATTTTTCTACATACAAGACATACGAGCTTAATAGTAAACTGCCGAATAGGCAGCTTAGAAAACTAGCTTTTCAAAAGCACTGCTCCAGTTTCCGTAAACTGCCGAATAGGCAGCTTAGAAATCTATCGCTTCGCCGTTTGCTAGCGTGACAATGTAAACTGCCGAATAGGCAGCTTAGAAATGAATATTCAGCAGATGTTGAAGTTGCAGCAAGTAAACTGCCGAATAGGCAGCTTAGAAAAATTTCCTCACAACGACTCAGTTCTTCTCCAAGTAAACTGCCGAATAGGCAGCTTAGAAATATAGAGATACTTCAAAAGAAAGACAATCTTCGTAAACTGCCGAATAGGCAGCTTAGAAATTGAGTATGTAATGGTAACGCAGGGAGAGGATGTAAACTGCCGAATAGGCAGCTTAGAAAATTTCACAATTCGCACTCTATCCATAGCATATGTAAACTGCCGAATAGGCAGCTTAGAAATAACCACAATAGCCCAAGCTGTCAAGCGCAATCCAAAAATGTACCAAAACGCAGTGCAAAAGTGCACCACTTCGTAACACTTATTTAACTGAAATATCTAAAAATTTTAATAGTAAACATTATAAATGAAATAAAATACCAAAGAGGGATACTAGATGGTATGACAAAGCTTTTTTAATGAAGATGATATTAGAAAAATCAAAATCGATGCACTTACTGATGAGTCTGTAAATAGATATTTAACAGAGGGTGAGATTTTTAAACGAGAGAGTATTCGTTCATATTTTAGACAAGGTGGAAGTTGTATCTGTTGCAATTGGGTTTGAGAAAGTACGCTATAAATCGGTGCCAGTCTCAAACATAGATAAAGACATTGTAAACTTTTTAGACTACTGTAATAACAGTGATGAAAATATTTATATAAAATGTGCAATAGCCCATCTTTGGTTTGTATCTATCTATTCCTATGATGAAGGAAATGGAAGAATAGCAAGAGCTATTACAGCCTACATACTTTTAAAACACGCTTCAGGCAGTGAGTTTAAACTCTATTTTGTATCTACCACTATAAACAACAATAGAAAAGCATATTATACTACTCTAGACAAAACTACAAATCTCTTTTATAATAGAACTTTTGATATTACTTCTTGGCTTATTTAGCATCTTAGTGTGTTAAAAGATGCAGTGCAATGTGCACTTAAAAATATAGAGCATCTTATAGAAAAAACAAAGTTTTGGGATATACATAGGAATCAACCACTCAATGAGGGGCAGATAAAAGTTTTAAATAAGATTTTTGATTCGGAGTTGGTGGGGGGGGTGGATGTATAAAACACAAAGAGGGTACATCTGGAAGAAATGTAAGTTATGTTGTTGATATTTAACTAATAAGTTGAGTGAAATATCTATAAAAAGGAAAAAACTAACATGGCAAAAGTAGTGATTTTAAGTGGCGCTGGGATAAGTGCTGAGTCTGGTATAAGTACTTTTAGAGATAGTGAAGGACTTTGGGAGCACTATGATATAAAAGATATCTGCACGGCTGGGTGTCTTGAGACAAACAGAGAGACGACTATAGAGTTTTATGATAAGAGAAGATTAGATTTAGCAGATAAAGAGCCAAACAGAGCACATAGAGTTATAGCAAGATTAAAGGCTAAATACAAAGATGATATAGCTATCATCACTCAAAATGTAGATGATCTTTTTGAAAAGGCGGGCATTGCACATGAAGATATAGTGCATCTGCATGGATATTTGACAAAAGTTGAGTGTGAGAAGTGTGGGTTGGTTTATGATATAGGTTATAAAAAAACACAAGATAGTTTTAATGGTAAATGCCCAACTTGTGCAAGTGGGAAAATCCGACCTTTTATTGTAATGTTTGGCGAAGCTGCTCCTATGTATGCCAAGATAAATCAAGAGATAGATGACTGTGAACTTTTGGTCGTCATAGGCACAAGTGGAAATGTTATAGCGGTAGATATTCTTAGCTCCTATGTGGATAGGACAATTTTAAACAATCTTGAGCCAAGTATTACTATAAATGATGAGTTATATACAAAAGTGCTATATAAAAAAGCAACAGAGGCAATAGATGAGATAGCTAGTGAGATAGAGATATTTTTAGAAAAAAGAGTTTAAAATGTTAACACTATATTTTAAATAGGCTTTTGATAAACTCTATAAGAAAATAAAATTTTTATAAAAAGCTCTTAGTCCCTCTTACATCATACATATCTTTATACCTAAAAGTAATAAGATTTTGCATGATGGCAAAGAGAATCATGAAGTTTATAAAACTACTTCCTCCATAGCTAAACATAGGCAGAGGAACTCCAACAACTGGGGCGTAACCTATTGTCATAGAGATATTTACTCCCATATATATAAAGATCATAAAAGAGATGGAGATGCTAACTACTTTTATGAAATAGTCCGTATTGTAGATACTAAGACTCATAAGATGAAGAATTAAGACAACATATATAAGTATGATAGCTAAAGCACCTAAAAAGCCACTTCTCTCGACTAAAAAAGCAAAAATAAAATCGCTTGTAGAGATGGGAAGAAATCTCATCTGAGTCTGCGTTGCATCATCTTTTGACTTTCCTGTTAATCCTCCTGAACCTATGGCTATGATGGACTGTTGTACATGATATGATGGCTTTTCACTTAAAAAGTCTGTTATTCTTGTTTTTTGATAATCATGAAGAGCAAACTTAAAAACAAGAGGCGAAACTAGTAAGATAGTAGCAAGAATTGTTATCCAAATCTTCCAATAGACTCCAATGTAAAAAAGTACGCCATATCCGATGAGCATTAAAACAAGGGCGGTTCCTAGGTCGGGCTCTTTAACTATAAGAGTAAATGGTAGCAAAATATAAAAACTTATCTTTAAAAAATCTTTTAGTCTATATCCATCTGGGGGGGGTGGGTTTTTGTGGATAAGGTAGGCTAACATAAGGATAAGAGCTGGTTTTACAAACTCTGATGGCTGTATGGTTGCATCTATAAAAGGGATATTTATCCATCTCTTTGCACCTAGTCTTGAGTGTCCAAAAAATTCAACTGCAAACAAAAGAGCAATATTTGCCCAGTAGATAAGAGGAATAAGCCAGCTCATTCTACGGATAGGGAGTAAAAAAACAAATAAAAACGCGATCACTGCAACTCCAACATAAGCACTCTGTTTTTGTGCAAGAGCCGGCACTACTTCTCCTATAAGCCAGTTTGAAGTTACTACAAGAGGTATGATAAGGATAATAGAAAAAAAATCAAATTGTGCTAAAATACGCTTATCAAATCTCCACAAGTTTGTAACTCCATAAAAAATTTATAAATTGTATCACAAAAGAGTTAAAGAGCTTTTTTGTAGAGGTACTAAGTTTATCCACAAAGGCACAAGATGAGCGAGACAAAGAGCTTTGTTTGTAATGAACCACAAAGACTAGATGCATTTCTTGCATCACAACTAGAAGATACCCGCTCACAAATAGCAGCTTTGATAAAGAGCGGATTTGTAAAAGTAGATGATAAGTCTACTATAAAAACTGGACTAAAATTAAAAGAGGGACAGAGTGTTCTTATAGAGCTTGTAGAGGCAAAACACACCAAACCTCAAGAGATTGACTTTGATGTAGAGATACTCTATGAAGATGATGATATCTTAGTTATTAACAAACCAAGCGGAGTTACAGTCCATCCAGCGCCGAGTGTAAAAGAGCCTACTTTAGTTGACTGGCTAAAACACAAAGGTATAAGACTCTCTACTATCAGTGGGCAAGAGAGACATGGAATAGTTCACAGACTAGATAAAGGAACAAGTGGCGCTATGGTTGTGGCTAAAAATAATGAAGCCCATGAGTTTTTATCTCTTCAACTCCAAGACAAAAGTATGGGAAGATACTATCTCGCAGTTATAAACCCACCTCTAAAAGAAGAGTTGACTATTATAGAGAAAAATATCTCAAGAAGCCATCACAACAGACTTAAGATGGCTTGTAGTAATGATGGAAAATCAAAAACTGCAAAGACTATGTTTAAGGTTTTAGCACACTCTAGCGATGAAAAATTTCAACTTATCGCATGTAAACTCTTTACTGGAAGAACGCATCAGATAAGGGTTCATTTAGAGAGTATAAATCGTCATATCTTGGGTGATCACATCTATGCACAGAGTCCAAAAATGGACAAATCGGAACGCATATTGCTTCACGCTTATATAATATATTTTACTCATCCAAAAAGTAAAGAAAAACTTTTTTTTAGTGCGTCTTTAGATAATGCAACAAAAGAGTTTATAGATAAAAAATTTGATATGGAGCAGATTAATGAAGTTACAAACACTAGCACTATTTTGCGCAGTTTCTCTACTACTATTTAGTGGTTGTGGTGGTATTTCACCAAAGCCAAGTGATGAAACTAAGATAGATAAAACACTACCCATAGTAAAGCTTACCCAAAATGGCGTAGTTGAAGATATGAACTCAATAGCTTTTGAGTGGAATGCTATAACAGATGAGAGAGTAAAAGGTATTTATGTTTATAAGCAAAGAAACAACCTAGAAGGTAGTGAACTTCGTCATTATAAAACTCTTGAAAATCGTTTTACAACTCACTTTTTAGACAATGATGTTATTCCAAACACAAGCTACACATATAGTTTTAAAACATTTTCTAAAAATGCAGAGTCGCAAATGAGCGAGATGAAGATTGTAAGCTCGCTTCCAGTTTTACAATCAGTTGTTTGGATAAAAAGTATAGAAAATATGCCAAGAGCTGCAAAAATAATCTGGAGACCACATGCAAACCAAAAGGTAAAATCATACATTATTGAGAGAAAAACCTTAGAAGAAGAGAGTTGGAAAAGAATTGCTACTATAGATGGAAGACTCAATGCTGAGTACATAGACACAGGACTAAAAGATGACTATGTTTATAAGTATCGTGTAAAAGTTGTGACATTTGATAATATCACATCAACACCTAGTGAGATAGTCCAAGTTGTGACAAAACCACTTCCAAACCCTGTTAAACACATCGTAGCTACTACTGATTTGCCAAGAAAGATAGAGATAAACTGGGAAAAATCTGAGGCAAAAGATTTTGCTAGATATCATCTTTATCGTTCAACGAGTTCAAATGGAAGTTATGAGCTTATTGCAAAACTTTATAACCCTACATTTACAGATATTGTAGAAGAAGATGCAAAAGAGTATTTTTATCGCGTGAGTGTAGTTGAAAAAAATGGACTTGAGAGTATTCATAATAAGATATCAATCCAAGGCATAACTCTTATGAAGCCTCAAACTCCATCTCTATTAGAAGCGAAGTTAGTGAACAACAAGATAGAAATAAATTGGAAAAACAAAGATAGCAGAGTTGTGAAATATAGCGTGGTTAAAAAATCTAAAACTGGTTGGTTTGATGCTAAAGAAGAGGAGTTTGTAGATATAAAAGGTTTAAAGTTTACTGACCCTGAGATAGGACCAAATACTACTTACTACTACAAAGTTTACGCCATAGATGCTTATGGAATTAAATCAAAACCTAGCATAGAAGTTCAAGTTAAAACACCAGCTGGTGTTAGAGATAACTCTAAAAAAGAAGAGATAACACAAGATAAACCTTCTAGACCTGTTAACAAAGAAGTAGAGGTAATTGTACCTACTCAAGATTTTAACTAAATGAGAGCTGATGCCACACCTTCATATAAAAGAGTTTAAAGAGATAGAGTTTAAAAAAAGTCATGATGGAGTCTCTTTTAATTTTGCCGCAAAAAATATTATGCACGAAGATGAGACTCTTATCTCAGTAAGTGTTGAAGGTGATGACTTTTTTTTGCTAAGAAAAGAAGAAGAGTCCAAAAATCTTTTAAAAACAGACAAGCTTACAAGGCCAGCTTCCATTCACAATGTGCATAAAGCACTTTTGGCTTATGCAGACTTTGCAAAGCTAGAAGTTATATCTTCAAACGTTCCTCTAAAACAGAAAAATATCCACTTGCAAACTTCAAATGCATTAAGAGATATTAGCTTTTTTACAGATGGCTTTTTAGATGATAAACGCATAAGCATAGAGGTGGGTTTTGGCTCTGGCAGACATCTTTTGCATCAGGCTAAAGAAAATAGAGATATTTTGTTTATAGGCATTGAGATTCATAGACCCTCCATCGAGCAGGTTTTAAAGCAAGTTAGTATCCAAAATATTGATAATTTGTTTGTGCTTGATTATGATGCAAGACTTTTTTTGGAACTCGTTCCATCAAACATAGTAGAGAAGATCTTTGTTCACTTTCCAGTTCCGTGGGATAAAAAACCACATCGTAGAGTAATCTCCACCTCTTTTATAGAAGAGGCTAGGAGAGTTTTAAGAGTTGATGGAAGATTAGAGCTTCGAACAGATAGTGAAAATTACTATGCTTACTCGTATAAGACTTTTATTGCGTTTGATAAAATCATACTTCATATAAACAAAAATAGAGATATCGCCATCAGCTCTAAGTATGAAGATAGATGGAAAAAAATGCAAAAGAACATTTATGATGTGACAATGATAAATGAAGAAGAATCAGATGCACTACTTATTGAGGGAAGTTTTGACTTTAGTGATGTGAGTATAAGTGATGATACGCTTTTTGCTCTTCATGGAGTTACAAAAAAGTTTGATGGCGGATTTATCCATTTTGAGAGAGTTTATAGACTTGATGGTGGTGTTATGTTTAGAGTCTCTCTTGGTAGTTTTGATAGACCTGAGCATCTCTACATAATCGTAAGAGACAGGGTGGCATCCTACTATCCATCACTTCCACTAAGCTCCAAGAGTAATCTTTTAGCACACAAATGTCTAGAAGAGGTTTTTCATGGATAAGGTAATAATAGCACAAGATTTATCTCTCTCATACTCAAACAATGAGACGATTATAAACAAGGCAAACTTCTCCATTGACTCTGGTAGTTTTATCTTTATAACTGGAGCTAGTGGAAGTGGAAAGTCAACTCTACTTAAATCTCTTTATGGCTCTCTAAAGGCCAAACAAGGGAGTTTGATAGTTGGTGGAGTAGAGCTTCGTGGTGTTACAACTTCTAAACTTAACTTCCTAAGAAGACATATTGGTATAGTTTTTCAAGACTATAAGCTTGTAAAAGAGTGGACAATTGAGAAAAACATTATGCTTCCTCTCATTATAAATGGATATGAAAAAGGTGTAACTAAAAGTCAAGTTGATTCACTTCTAAAGCATGTTAGACTCAAACATCAAGCAGGAAAATATCCACTAGAACTTAGTGGTGGAGAGCAACAAAGAGTTGCTATGGCTAGAGCACTAGCACACAACCCGATACTCATCTTAGCAGATGAGCCAACTGGTAACTTAGATGACTACTCATCTCAGCTTATATGGAACCTTTTAGAGGGTGCAAATGAGCAGTTAAACACTACCGTTATAGTTGTAACTCATAACATTCCAAGAAATTTAAATGTTGATTATAAGCACTACAACATAGAGTATGGGAGCATACATGAAGTCATTTAAAAATCACTTCTCTTTAGTTATTGCACTTGTTAGCATACTTTTTTCTATACAAATTTTTACAATTGTAGATAGAACTATGGAGGCTTATAAACAAAACTTAGCAAACAACTACTCCATCATTGTCATAAGTCAAAAAAAATTACAAGATAGAGAGATAATGGATGTAAGTGAGCTTATATATAGTGTAAGTGAACTCTCAGCAGACAGTGTTATAGAGAGGTTAAATAGTGGTATAAC
The DNA here is from genome assembly GCF_000445475.1 of Sulfurimonas hongkongensis. Classification (NCBI taxonomy): domain Bacteria; kingdom Pseudomonadati; phylum Campylobacterota; class Epsilonproteobacteria; order Campylobacterales; family Sulfurimonadaceae; genus Sulfurimonas; species Sulfurimonas hongkongensis. The sequence continues at coordinate 186,880 of NZ_AUPZ01000013.1, read as the reverse complement.
TAAGAAGAATAAGGAACTTTTAAAACTAACTCTTCCAAAGTTTTATAAGCTCAGCCTAACTCAATATCCAAGTCCCCATCAGATAAAGAAACTAAGAGAAAACCTTTTGAAGATAAAATCGATAACCAAAATAGAGGATTTCTCTCATAACCATGACACTACATATAAACTTTTAGTGCTATTTAAAACAGTTGTATTTGTTTTTGCCATCGTTGTTTTTGTGGTAACTACTCTTCTTATCTTTAAAGAGCTTCGTATTTGGCAGTTTAAACATAATGAAAGAATGAGTATCATGGCACTCTTTGGTGCACCCATCTGGCTTCGCTCAGCTGTTTTGTTCAGACTTGCCATTGTAGATGCCATCATTGCTGGGATTATTACTTTTGGTCTCTTTGTTTATATATCATCAGCACCTTTGATACAAGACCAGTTTGAAAATCTTAGCATCAATATAGTTATTTTTGATGTTGTAAATGATGCAATTACTCTTTTTGGTGCATCAATGACACTATCTATAATTTTAGCATTTATGATAGTTATCGGGCATAAAGAAGAGGTATGATTCATCTATTTTTAGTGATTATCTTAGCAACAAGCGTAGTTTTTGCAAAAACCAGTGTAGATGCTGATATAAAAAAAACCAGTTCAAAACTTAGTACATATACAAAAAGCTCCTCAACTCTAACTGAGAAGATGGCACAGACTGCAAAGGCAATACTAAAGCAAAAAAAAGAGATAGAAACACAAGAGAGACATATAAAAAACCTAAAAGAAGAGCTCTCAAAAAAAGAGACGACTTATGAGTCAAGTACAAAGCAGTTAGAAGAACTAAGAAGCAGTCAAAAAAGCCTAAAAGCTACTCAAGAAAAGTTAGAAGAAGAGCTTGTCTTTACTATAGCTCAAAGTGTTTCACTCTCTGTCATTTTAGAAGAGGAGATGGATGCAAGTGAGAAATCACTTATGGAGTTTGAAGTTTTAAAAGTGATGTTAGAGGAGTCAAAGCAAAAGGTAAAAAAATTAAATGCCAAATTTTATAAAAACTCAAAAAATATAGATACTTTAAATAAGCATGCAAGCTCTCTTGAAGTTGAGATAGCAAATATTGATGCAAAAAGAAAAGATTTAATAGCGACCAACAAAAAAAATATAAAAGACTTGAAAAAGCTTGAGATTGCTAAAAACTCTTATAAAAAAGAGTTGAAAAAAGTTCTTAAAAAGCAAGATCAACTAAAAAATACGCTTGCAAAACTAAACATCATAAAGATTGATGAGATAAGAAAGGCCAAAGAAGCAGAACAAAGAAGAAAGGCTTTTAGCTCTAAAACTCCAGATGAGAATCTTCCAAAGGTTAAAAAACATGGAAGTAGCTACCAAAGAGTAAAAACAAAAAAATATGTAGGGTCTAAAACTATAGCTCCATTTAGCCCATACACAATTACTAAAAAATATGGAACATATACAGATCCAATCTACGGTATAAAGGTTTTTAATGAGTCTATTTCGCTTAAACCAAAACAAAACAATGCAAAGGTGAAAACTGTTTTTAATGGTAGGATTATTTATGCTGATAAAACAGCGGTACTAAAAAATATTGTTATTATTGAACATGACAATCAACTTCACACTATCTATGCAAATCTTTCTCAAATTTCGCCAAATATAAAAAAGGGCAAGAAGATAAAAAAAGGCTACACAATAGGACGAGTTGATGATGAGCTCATTTTTGAAGTAACTCAGAAGTCTTACCATATAGACCCAGAAAGTCTTTTTTAGATATAATTTCAAAAATAATTTTAAGTAGAGAAAAATATGAACTTTAAAGAAACTCGTGGGTGTGATGGAAGCAGAGCATCAAGTGTAACATTTTCCCAAGCAATACTAAGTCCTATCGCCTCTTATGGCGGTTTATATGTCCCAGAGAGCCTTCCAGAGCTAGGTTTAGAATTTTTAAACAAACATTTAAACTCTTCATATAAAACTCTTGCGTCTGACTTACTAAGTAAGTTTGAGATAGATATAGAACGCAGTGTTATAGATGAGGCACTGAGTCTTTATGATAAGTTTGATGATGCAACTAATCCTGTTCCAGTTGTAAAGCTAAAAGAAAATCTATATGTAAGTGAACTCTATCACGGTCCAACTCGTGCGTTTAAAGATATGGCACTTCAACCATTTGGTAGTATCCTCTCAAGCGTTGCACAAAAAAGAGGTGAAAATTATCTTATCTTAGCTGCTACAAGTGGAGATACTGGACCAGCTGCCCTAGAGACTTTTAAAAACAAAAAAAACATAAAAGTCGCTTGTATGTATCCTGCAAATGGAACTTCTGATGTTCAAAGATTGCAGATGGTAACAGAAGATGCGCCTAACCTTAAAGTAATAGGCATAAAAGGAAATTTTGATGATGCACAAAGTGCTTTGAAAAATCTTTTAGCATCTAAGAGTTTTGATGAGGCACTAAAGGCTAAAGATATATCACTCTCAGCTGCAAACTCTGTAAACTTTGGGCGAATCATATTTCAAATCATCTATCACATCCATAACTACTTAGAGCTTGTAAGACAAGATGTTGTAAAAGTTGGAGATAAGGTTTATCTAAATGTTCCAAGTGGAAACTTTGGAAATGTTTTAGGAGCTTACTATGCAAGGCTTATGGGCTTGCCAGTTGAAAAACTAATCATCTCATCAAACCAAAACAATATCTTAACGCGTCTTATTAAAACAGGTATCTATGATATGCGCAACCAAGAGCTGATCCTCACAACTTCGCCTGCTATGGATATACTAAAGTCTTCAAATGTTGAGAGAGTTTTGTATGACCTCTTTGGAGCAAATAGAACAAGAGAGCTAATGAGTGACTTAGATGAGAAGAAAATCTATACACTAACATCAGATGAACTCTCTAAACTTCAAGAGATTTTTGTAGCTGATTTTTGTAGTGATGAAGAGGGAAAAGAGTATATCAAAAAGAGTTTTGATGAGGGTTACTTGATGGACCCACACACTGCAACTTGTTTTAAAGCACATGAGACTTGTGCTGTAAAAGATATTCCAAGCATCATCTACTCAACTGCTGAGTGGACAAAATTTTCTCCAGTTATAGCAAATGCACTAACAGGTGAGAGCGATGCAAAAGATATAGTAGCTCTAAAGTCCATCTCAAAAACGGCAAATGTAAAGATTCCAGAAATGATAAATGAGCTTTTTACAAAAGAGATAATACACGATACTATAATAGAAAAAGAAGATATAGAAAAAGAGATATTGAAGTTTTTATAAGTGAGGCTGATTGAGCTGAACTAGTTCCAATGCTCCGCGTTGGAATTCATACATCTTCTTGCGTGTTGCATATATATAAACTCCCACGCAGAGCATGGGAGCCAGAGAGTATGCCATACCTTCGGAAGTGGGACTTTTGGGAATGCTAACCAATGGCATTCTCCACTATGTGTCCCGCACTGTACAGCTTCAAAGTATCTCTGCGAGGCTGAAGCCTCACTTCCTAGATATTAATGTGATTTTTGGAACCCCGAACTTGTTCGGGGTTCCGTGATGTGACACAAAAATTTATTTTATAACTCTTTTGCTCTTTTATAAGCTTTTGCAATAGCATCCATACAGGCACTTCTTACATTTCCATCTTCTAGTGCTCCATAACCAGCGGCTGTTGTTCCGCCAGGACTCATCACTCCATCTTTTAAAAGTGCAGGATGGATATCTTGTATAAGCTCTCCAAATCCACCAAAGAGACCTCTCATAACAACCATGGCATCTTCTCTTTTTAAACCTTGCTTTACTGCACCATCAGCTAGAGCTTCTGAGATTAGAGCTAGATAAGCAGGACCACTTCCAGCAAGGGCTGTAGCAATATCGAGCTCTTTTTGGCTACTAAGCCATAGAGTTTTGCCAATAGAGCCTAAAATCTCCTCTGCTTCTTCTTTAAACTCTATATCTCCTGTTAGTGTTGTCATAGACTTTCTTACACTTGCAGCTAAGTTTGGCATCGTTCTTACAACTGCGCCAGAGTTTAGAGATGACTTTAGTTTCTCAATGCTAGTACCCGCTAAAACTGAGTAGATAACTCTTGCTTTTCCTTTTAGTTTTTTAGAAATTTCATCAACATTTGCAGGTTTAACGCAGAGCAAAACTGTTTTATCCTCCATATTAAAGCCTTCTAAAAGTCGCTTCTCTACGCTCACTCCTACCTCTATTTCAAAATCTTGAAGCTTTTTAGCATCTCTGCCTACAACTTCGATGTTATAATTATCTCTTAATCCCTTTGCGATGCTTAGTGCCATATTTCCATTACCAATGAATGTAATTGTTCTCATAATAGTCCCTTAAAGTTTTTATGCTAGTATAACATACATTACAATTGTGCAAAGAGCATAGTTTATAAAAGGCGATAAATGAACAGGTTAGTAATAAAAGTAGGGAGTGCCGTGCTTACGGACAAAAATAAGATAGCAAAAGAGAGGATGCTAAATCTTGTAACTCTTATAGTGAAGCTAAGGGCGAGGTATGATGTTTTATTAGTAACTTCTGGTGCAGTTGCTGCTGGATACTCAGCACTGCAGTTAGATAAGAATAAACAGATTGGCAAAAAGGCGATAGCATCTGCTGGTCAGCCAATACTCATGGCTAGCTATAAGAAAAAATTTGATATCTACAATATAAATACAGCTCAAATACTTCTCACTGAAGATGATTTTGATTCAAGAAAAAGAACAAAAATGTTTCAAGATATCATAGATGCACATCTTAACAATAATATATTACCAATCATAAATGAAAATGATATAACATCTACTCCTGAGCAACTATTTGGGGATAATGACCAACTCTCAGCAAGTGTTGCACACGCAGTAAAAGCTGATTTGTTAGTTATTTTAAGTGATATTGATGGCTATTATGATAAAAACCCGCAAGAGCATAATGATGCTAAGATATATAAGGTTTTACATGAACTGCCAAAAGGCTCCCTAAAAGATGCTGCAACTCCAAATGACCCTTTTGCGACAGGTGGAATAGTTACTAAACTAAAAGCTGCAGACTTTATGCTTAAAAATGGAAGAAAAATGTTCTTAACAAATGGTTTTGACTTGACTGCAGCAGAGCAATTTTTACTACATGACACACATACATTAGGTACACTCTTTATACCAAAAGAAGAGACTAAAGACAAAAAATAGACTCAAAGGATTAAGCAATGGAAAGATTTTTAAAAGAAGCAAAAGATGGAAGTAGAGTTCTCTCTACCATCAGTGGCAGCAAAAAAAATTCGATACTTCGAGAGATGGCAAACGAGCTAAGAGCAAAAACAAAAGAGATAGTTCAAGCAAATACACTAGATATGGCAGATGCAGATAAAAATAATCTCTCTAGTGCACTTAAAGATAGACTTCTGCTTGATGAGAGTCGAGTTGAAGCGATGGCTGTAGCTATAGAAGAGATAGCAGCTCTTAAAGAGCCAGTTGGTCGCGTTCTTGATGGTTGGATAACAGAAGAGGGGCTAAAGATTGAAAAAACAAGTATTCCAATCGGTGTGATTGGCATCATCTATGAGTCTCGTCCAAATGTAACAAGTGATACAGCAGCGCTATGTTTTAAAAGCTCAAATGTTTGTGTACTAAAAGGTGGAAAAGAAGCCCAGCACTCAAACAAAGCTATAGCAAAAGTTCTTCAAAGCGTGCTAACAAAAAATAATCTTCCAACAGCCCTAATTTCACTACTAGAGGATTCTTCAAGAGAGGGTGTTGCAAAGCTTATAAAGATGGATAAGTATGTAGATCTCATTATTCCTCGCGGTGGAGCAGGTCTTATCAGTTATGTAAGCCAAAACGCAACTGTAAGTGTGGTAAAGCACGATAAAGGTCAATGTCACATATATATAGATAAAGATGCAAAGCTTGACAATGCTATTGCAATCGCAATAAACGCAAAGACTCAAAGACCGGGTGTTTGTAACGCAATGGAGACGCTTTTAGTTGATAAGGTTATAGCAGACAATGCACTGCCAAAAATTAAAGCAGAGTTTGATAAAGCTCATACAGAGTTAAAAGGTTGCTCAAAAACTAGAGCCATTATCGATGTCAAAGAGGCTACCGAAGAGGATTTTGATACTGAATACTTGGCAAATATCTTAAATATAAAAGTGGTAGATGGTGTTGATGGTGCGATAGAGCATATCGTTAGATTTGGTTCAGGTCACTCAGAGTCCATCATTAGTGAAGATATAACAACTGCTGAGAAGTTTTTAGGTGCAATAGATGCAGCAGCTGTTTATGTAAATGCTTCAACCCGTTTTACAGATGGTGGATCTTTTGGTTTTGGTGCTGAGGTTGGTATCAGTACAAATAAACTTCATGCTCGTGGTCCTATGGGGATAGAAGGGCTTACAACTTACAAGTTTAAGATCTACGGAAGTGGGCAGACTAGATAACTAAGTAGCCTTTAAAAGTATTGTTTTTCTTAGCTTTAGAATGGGTCTTGAGGTAGATGTAGTACAAGTTGACACATATCAATGTCATATGCAAAAATCTTTATTACAATAAACTTATTATTAAAATAAAGGATTTACATGACATTGATACCAAACGAAGCAAAAAAAATTGAAGTCGCAGGAGCAACTGTTGACTTTTTTGAACTTGTAAAAGATGGGGTGAGTACTTACTACTTTGACACATCTAAGTGTGGACCACCAGACCCTATGGTAAATGCGATGAGCGGTTTAAGACTTATCAAAAACAATAACAATGTTTTAGTTATGATAAACCATAAAGCACCAGGTGGACTTTTTGGTAAGCTTGAATCTGATATTGCTTACAGTATTGAAGAGGTAGAAGGTGGCTTGGTTAAAGTTACATTTACAAGTGTAGATGCGGGAGTTGACTCTGATCTAACTCAGACAGCTTGTCACTAAGTTTATGTTTTCCATCTCACAAGATTTTGCACCTCCTTTTAAGCTAATCTCTCCGTTTTTTATACTCGGAGGTGTCTTTTATCTCTTAGCATCTATATACATTTTCTTCTTTACAGCTGACAATCTTTTTGTTCAAGATACAAAAGTTTTAAGTTTTGTACATCTATATTTGCTTGGATTTGTGATGATGGTTATATTTGGAGCTATGGCACAGTTAGTTCCAGTTGTGCTTGAAGTTGGGCACTCTGCAGTTGAGCTTTTTTATGCTATCTGGCCACTCCTTGGTATCGGCACACTTTTGATGGCAGTTGGATTTTTAGGATATCCTGCTCTTTTGCCATATGGTGGAACCGTTGTTTTAATCTCTATGATGATATTTGTTATGGAGATATTTTCAACCATAAAAAAAGTAAAAAAGTTTAGTTTAGTGATAAGTAGCGTACTCATCTCAAACACTTTTTTGTTTTTTGGCATCATCTTTGGGCTTACTATGGCACTTGGATATGCTGGAGTTATTGAAGTTGATATCATTTCACTACTTCGTAGTCACGTTTATTTAGTTATTGGCGGTTATATTATAGTGACTCTGATGGGACTCTCTGTTGTTTTGCTTCCGATGTTTGGCTTGTCTCATGGTTTTTCAATGAGACCGCTTGAGATCTCCATAACTTTGATGAGCATTTCTGTTGTTTTGGTTGTGATATCTTCATTTGTACAATACTTTTTCATAGAGTACACAGCTTATGCACTAGCGGTTATATCTATGTTTATCTACTTCTATATGACCTATACTATCTTTAAAACAAGAGCTAGAAAAGAGATAGATATCTATGTTATGTCACTTTTTTTTGGATATATCTCAATGGTAGTTGCTGTGACCTTTGGAGTACTTTATCTCTTTATATCGTATGAACCATTACTGCTAGCTAGTGGTTGGCTTATGTTTTTTGGCTTTTTTGGTTTTGTAATAACTGGGCATATGTATAAAATAATCCCATTTCTTGTCTGGTTTGAGAGATTCTCGCCACTAGTTGGAAAACAAAAAGTACCAATGTTAGCAGACATGCTACCAAAAAAAAGTTCACATGCACAGTTTGTCTTTGGTGCAATAGGAGTGAGTATTATAGCACTCGCAATACTTATGCAAAATGACACAATGATAAAAGCGGGCGCCTCATTTTTGGTTGTAGGTGCGTTTGCACTTTTTAGAAATGTTTTTTTTATGATTAACTATAAATAACACAAAATGAAATTAAGGAATTAAATATGTATTCAAAAGAAGAATTACTTTTAGCGATATCAACGGTTATTGACCCTGAGGTTGGATTTAACCTTGTGGAGATGGGGCTTATTTATGATGCTTCGTGTGATGATGAGGGCAATGTTAAAGTTACAATGACTCTCTCAACAAAAGCTTGTCCTATGCACCAGATGATAGTTCAGTGGGTAAGAGAATCAGTTGAGAAGATGGCAAACATTAAAAGCGTTGATGTAGAAGTTGTTTGGGAGCCAGCGTGGAATATTACTATGGCTGATGAAAATGTTAAAAAAGCTTTAGGGGCTTAAGAGATATTAAAAACCTTTTTTATCAAAGTAGATTTTTTATTGAAATGAAAATTTACATTATTTATGTATAATTGCCCCAATATAATTAAAGGTTTTTTTTGCAAGACATCCCACATATTCCCGTACTATACAAAGAGGTAATCGACTCATTTAAAGATATAAAAGAGGGGATTATTATCGACTGTACTATGGGATATGGCGGACACTCTTCCATGCTACTAGAGGCAAACCCTCATATAAAACTCATAGCCATAGACCAAGACCAAACTGCCATAGATTTCTCTACAAAAAGACTTCAACCATACGCAGATAGAGTAGTCATAAAAAGAGGTCGCTTCTCAAACATAATAGATGAGATAATTTCAGAATATGGAACTAGTAATATTAGGGGAATCTTAGCAGATATAGGTGTTTCCTCTTTGCAGCTAGACCAAAGAGATAGAGGCTTCTCATATGAGAGCGATACTTTAGATATGAGAATGGATAAGAGTGCAGCACTTAGTGCCAAAGAAGTTGTAAATGAGTACTCAAAAGAGGAGCTAGAGAGGATTTTACTAGAATACGGTGAGCTAAGAAACTACAAGAAAATAGCTTCTGCCATAGTTTCATCTAGACCTTTTGTATCTGCAAAAGAGCTAAGTGATGCTACCAAACATCTTCTTCCTCATGGCAAAAAAATCCATCCTGCTACACTTTTGATGCAGGCTATCCGCATAGAAGTAAATGATGAGCTTGGTGAGCTAAAATCACTTTTAAAAAGTATAGAATATGCAAACTTTAGTGATGCCATCATCGCTATCATATCCTTTCACTCACTTGAAGATAGAATAGTAAAGCATACTTATTCAAAGTGGACAAAAAACTGTATCTGCCTTGATGATGCCTTTAGATGCACTTGCTCAAGAGACAACTCATTAGGAAAAGTACTAAGTAAAAAACCAATAACTGCCTGTGAAGATGAACTAAAAGCAAATCCTAGAAGCAGAAGTGCTAAGATGAGAGTTTTTCACTATGCAAGATAGAGATGAACTTTTAAATGAAGTCGACGAGGTTTTAAATGAAAAAAAGAGACTTGATTTTAAGTACCTTGTTTTCATGCTTTTGATTATAAGTTTTATATCTTTAGCACTCTTTCCTAAAATCTACATACAGCAACGTATATACTTCAAAAGCAGAGATATCTCAAAACTAAAAGGTGAATATGACACGCTTGTAGAGGAGAACAAACTTATAAACGCTTCTGTTGAGTCCATCAGATATAAAAACCAGATATTAGACACACTTTTTTAAGATTCTCCCCAAGGAAGAAAATGATTCGTCGCTTTATTGAGTTTGCCATTGACAAACCACTCTTAAACCATATATTTTTAGCCTTTATCCTTTCACTCTCTATCTTTGCATATATAAACATTCCAAAAGAGATTTTTCCACCTATGAATATGGACAAAGTAATTGTAAGCGGAGGATATGCAGGAACTTCGGCTAATGTGCTTGATAAGATGGTTGTAAAGACCATAGAAGATGGACTACAAAATGTTGATGAGTTAAAAAAGATAGAAACAACCATAAAAAATGGCTCTTTTTCCATCATAAGTGATATCAAAACAGGATCAGAAAACAGTACTGTTTTAAGTGATGTAAAGGATGTTATTAGTAGTGTAAGAAAAGATTTGCCAGCCGATATGGCTGAACCAATTGCTAAGATACAACTACATAACTTTCCTCTTGTTCTCATCGCTTTAGCTGGAGATAAAAGTAAAAAAGAGCTTCTACTTTTAGCAGAAGAGTTAAAAACAGAACTAAGCCGCATAAAAGACTTAAATGAGGTTACTATTCGTGGTGATGCTGATGATGAGATGGTTATCACTCTAAAAGAACAAAAGATTTTAGCCTATGGGTTAAACCCCTCTTTAGTCGTTGCATCTCTAAAAAAAATAAGCTCAATCTTTCCCATAGGAACTATAAAAGAGAGAGGCAAACATCTATATATCTCAACTTTTAATGGAGAAAAAACGAAAAAAAGTGTTGAAGATACCATCATAAGTGTAGGCTCTTCTCGTGTTCGCATCGGAGATATTGCAGATATAGAGTTTAAGCTTAGTGATGAGTCTGAACTCTCTCACTATAATGGTGTGAGAAACGTATCTATCAATGTTACAAAGTCTGAAAATGGAAATGCTATAGCACTAGTTAAGCAGATAAGAGAGATACTAAAAGAGAAGTCGCAAAATAGTGTTGGGGTCAGTTATGATATATATACAGACACTTCTATTTGGATTAAAAATCGTCTAAACACTGTTTTTACAAATATCTCTTTTGGTTTAATGTTAGTCTTTGTAGCTATGCTTATCTTTATAAACCGTGGGATTGCAGTTGTTGTGGCTATCGGGATTCCTGTAAGTTTTATGATAGGGCTAATCGCTACAAACATCATGGGAGACTCCATAAATATGCTCTCCCTTCTAGGTGCTCTAATAGCTCTAGGAATGTTAGTCGATGAAGCGATAATTGTAGCGGAGAACATCTACAGACACTTAGAAGAGGGTATGGAGAGGCGAGAGGCTGCTATAGTTGGATCTATTGAGATGTTTCCAGCAGTACTTACTGCTACGCTAACTACTATTTTTGCATTTTTACCTATGTTGCTTCTTAGTGGAGAGATGGGAATGTTTATAAAAATCATCCCTATTATGATAACAGTGCTTCTGCTCTCATCTTTGTTTGAAGCATTTTACTTTTTGCCACTTCATGCATATGACTTTTTAAAAGTTTCAAAAAAGGAGAGTTTTACTTCAAGACTTTGGAAAAATGCAAACAGATGGCACTCAAATATTTTGCATTTTTTCTTCAGACAAAAATGGCTCTCACTAATAGTTATAGTCTCTTCTATCTTACTTTTAACCTTTGTTTTTATCAAAAGCTCAAAGTTTCAACTCTTTCCCGATTTTGACAATACTCAGGTCTATATCTATGGAAAAGTTGATGTAAATAGTGAGCTAGAGGATACAGAAAAGATAATAACAGAGCTAGAGAGTGAACTTTTAGCTAACACTAATGAAGCAGACTTCTCTTCCATCACCTCAGTCATCGGTTTTAAGATGGATGCTAAAAATATGGTTGAAACAGGAGATAATTACTTTCAAATATTTATAGATTTAAAAGAGAGAGCACCTTCAAATATTTTTGATACCTATATCAGTCCATACTTATCATTGGAATATGATGCAGATGCACTAACAAGACAAAAATCAGCACAAGATATTGCTAAAGATATAGAAAAAATAGTAGAGCCATTTAGAGAGATGAAACAAGGCAACAATCCTCTCTATGAAGAGCTAGTTGTAAAAGTCCCAGATGCTGGAGTTGTTGCATCTGACATCGAGATAAGCCTTAGTGGTAAGAGCGAAGATGAAATTTTAAAGGGTGTAAAGTATCTCTCAAATGCACTGCAAAATATAAAAGGCGTTAATAATATCTCAGATGATGCAAATCCTGGAGAAAAGGAGTTAAAGCTTAGAGTTAATGAGTATGGGCAAGAGTTGGGATTTAACGAGGAACTTATATCTCAAGAACTTCGTGCTTACTACCTAAAAGGTGAGTATGCAAAGATGTTTAATGATGAGGGACTTGTTCGCATAAGAATAGAGAGTGGAATCAACCAAGAGATAGACTCCATACAAAACTTAGAGGTGCAGATACCATCAACTGACAAGTTTATAGCCCTGCATGAAGTTTGTGAGTTTATTATGATTCAAGGCTTTGTAGCACTTAAAAAAGAAGATGGCATAAGAATAAGAACGGTTATGGCAAGTTTGGATAAAAAACTGCTCACTTCATCTGAGGCGATGAAAGAGTTAGAACCAACATTTACCAAACTAAAAGAAGATGGTTATAAGATAGATATAAAAGGGGAAGAGAAAGAAAATACTAAAAATATAAAAGAGTTACTTCAATCTGCTGTTATAGCTATATTTTTAATTTTTATAACTCTTGTTTGGCTCTTTGACTCTATAAAAAAATCACTCATTGTTTTAAGCACTATACCACTTGTTTTATTAGGAGTCTTTTTTGGCCACTGGGTTATGGGCATAAATTTAACAATGCCGGGGCTTATAGGAATAGTAGGGCTTGCAGGAGTTGTTGTAAATGATGGACTTATAGTTGTAAGTTTTATCACAAAATCAGACAACACCGAAGAGCTGATGAGGAGAGCTGCAACAAGACTAAGACCAATCCTTTTAACATCCCTAACAACAGTTTTAGGACTCTCAACGCTAATCTTTTTTGCTTCAGGGCAAGCTACCATACTTCAACCAATGGCGATTTCCCTTGGCTTTGGTATAGCGTGGGCAACGGTGTTAAACCTTATATATCTACCACTTTTATATGCAGTTGTGTTTAAAATAAAAGATAAAGCACAGTAAAAGAATAATATAAGGATATATTGACTATAATTTCGCCCTACAAAGCAAAGCTTTGTACTACAGGTGGGTCTTTAGCTCAGTTGGTTAGAGCCCTCCGCTCATAACGGAGTGGTCGCGTGTTCGAGTCACGCAGGACCCACCACCTACACACCGCACTTTCAAGCCTCAAACAATTTTTCAGATTTATAAAGTTGCACTTGATATTAGAATTGGTGAATTAATAGATGTTTTTCGAGATTTAGAAAGTTTTTAAGGTTGTATAAAATGTGGCTCCGGATACTGGATTCGAACCAGTGACCAAGTGATTAACAGTCACCTACTCTACCGCTGAGCTAATCCGGAATTTAAATGTAAGTTTCAATAAGTGGCTCCGGATACTGGATTCGAACCAGTGACCAAGTGATTAACAGTCACCTACTCTACCGCTGAGCTAATCCGGATTGATATTGAGCCGAAATTATACTTTAGGCAAGAGGAAAAGTCAAGGTTTTTGGGCTATTTTGTTCTTTTTCTTCTTGCATTTGTGGCAGGGAGTAAAAATTCTAAATTCCCCACTCTTTTTTTGATGATTTTTTGCTCTTTTATAAGATTTTTTAGTCTCTCTTTACTTGGCTTGTCAAATAAAATATCTATATCATCCATAGTAAGAGGCCTTTTATCTAGCGTATTTAGTATCTCTTCTTCGTTGTACTTAGCATAGTTTGGTTCTGCATGGATTCTTGATGCGATGTGGATAGGTAACTCTCTATCAAATAAGAGTGCAGCCTCATGAAGCTCTTTGTAGCTAATCCCAGCAACGTTATAGGCTGGCGGTCTATCTATCGTTCCTAAGTCTATTCTAGTGGCGTTTATACCTAGTAGTGCATGGTTGAGTTTTGCTATCTCTTCTTTGGTGTCATTTAAGCCATGAACAAAGAGTATCTCAATAAATAGCTTTCCTGTAAATATTTTGCTAAACTCTTGTACTTTTTTTACAACCTCCTCTACTCTTATATCTTTGTGAGGTCTATCTATCTTGTTAAAGATATCATTGCTAATGGCATCTAGGGAGAGTTTAACCTGATCTAGTTTTAAAAGAGCATTAAAGACTCTCTCATCTACTAGCATTGCACTATTTGTAAGTATAAGGGTTTGGGTATTGTTTTTTATCTGGTTTATCGCATCTATGAGTTCATCTAGGTGTGGATATAGTGTTGGCTCGCCATTTGCGGTTATGGTTATCACATCTATCTTCTCATCTAGATGCCCTTTTAGTTCATTAATGATTTGTTCAACACTAACAACGTTCTCTTGCGCATCTACTGTAACAGCAGGAGCTAGTTCGCAGTAGAGACAGTCGAAGTTGCATTGTTTTAGGGCAGGGGAGAGGTCTATACCCAAAGAAGAACCAAATCTTCTTGAGTTTATAGGACCAAAAATTGTTTTCAAGATCTTAACTACTTTTTGCTAACTCTTTGACACTCTTTTATAAAGTGTATAGCATTTTCTACTGGAACATCTGGAAGTATTCCATGTCCTAGGTTAAAGATATGTCTCTCTCCTTGCATCGTCTCTTGAATAATTTCTACACACTCAGTAGTAGCCTCTTTTGAGTAAAGACGACATGGCTCCATATTTCCTTGAAGAACATACTTGTCTCCAAGCTTTTCTTTAGCAAGGCTCATTGGAGTTGACCAGTCCACGCCAAATACTTCAAAGTTACCATAGACTTTGTCTAAAAATGCAGGAATACCTTTTGGAAACATAATGATTGGAATATGAGGATACTTCTCTTTTAAAAAGTCAGCGATTTCTACCATATACTTCCAAGAAAACTCATCATATTTGCCCGGCTCAATAGCGGCTGCCCATGAGTCAAAGATTTGAACTACATCTATCCCAGCTTCTATCTGCTTTTGCATATAGATTTTTACAACTTCTGTTACTTTTGCAAGTATTTTGTGTAGAAGTGCAGGGTTTGAATACATCATTTTTTTACAAATATTGTAAGTCTTTGTACCTTCGCCTTCTATCATGTAAGTTGCAAGTGTCCAAGGAGCACCAGTAAAACCGATAAGGGCAGTCTCGCCACCTCTTGCATCTAGCTCTTTTTTTATAAGTTCTATAGTCTCATAAACATAAGTTAGCTTTGATGCGGCTTCTTGTGCGCCTATGAGTCTATCTATATCAGCTTCTGTTTTTATAGGATTATGAAATTTTGGACCTGAACCTTTTATAAACTCTAAATCCATTCCCATCTCGTTTGGAACGACTAAAATATCGCTAAATAATATTGCTGCATCAACTCCAACTATATCTACAGGTTGAAGTGTGACTTCACAAGCTTTTTTGGGGTTATGGCAAAGTTTTAAAAAGTTTCCAGCCTCAGCTCGAACTCTCATATACTCTGGTAGATAACGACCCGCTTGTCTCATCATCCAAACCGGAGTGTATGGAGTCTCCTTGCCAAAACAGGCATCTACAAATATTTTACTCATTCTTATCCTTTAATCGTTGTGTTATTTTAGTCTACTTATCTTAAAACTAATGCTTTTTTCCTACTTTTGATAAAAAGTATAAACCTACTGCCACTGCAGTGATTGAAAGTGCTAAATAGAACAAATCTAGTGCACCTTCATATTTAGTGTAACCAACTTTTTGAAAAAATCCAACTACAAGTACCATAACTATGACTTTTGAGATCTTATCTTTTAACTGATCTAGTGAGTCGATAGCTAGTATTTTGTTCTCAGTTTCTTCTTCACACTTTGCTGCGTCTATATCTGAGATAAAAAGTTCATAGACACCAAATGAGAAGATAAGCATAACTATGCCGATAAGATAAAGGTCAACTGCACCGATAATACCACCAACTACATCTTCATGAAATTTATCTGGATGAGCACCTGTTGTATAAGTTATAAAAACATACTTAGCAGTAGAAATTATATCAATGCTCGCTACTGCAAATAAAATTACAGCACCAACAAGACCAAAAATAACAGCCAAAACAACTATAAATCTTGTGCTCCATAGAGTGTTTTCAAACAGTTTTTCTAACATATTACTTTGCTTCCATCTCTATCCATTTTTGAGCTATACGAACAGCATTCGTTGCAGCTCCGACTCTTAAATTATCAGCAACTACAAATAGATGAATGATGTTTTTTGCAAAGTTATCAGCTCGTATGCGACCTACAAAAGTTTCATTCATATCTACACAAGCTGCAGGCATCGGGTAGATGCTCTCACTAGGTTCATCTACTATAACTATGTTTGGAGCTTTTTGTAAAACATCTGTAACCATCTTTGCATCCACATCATTTTTAAATGTAAGTGTAAGCGCTTCAGCGTGACCACGAAGAGTTGGTACACGCACACAAGTAGCACTTAATGGAACTTCTCTATGCAAAATTTTACTAGTCTCATTTACCATCTTCATCTCTTCTTTTGTATAGCCATTATCCATAAAAACATCTATTTGGGGGATAACATTTAGAGCTATTTGATGTGCAAATGCTTTATGCTGGGCATCATCTAGTTTAAATGCAAAAAAGGCTTGCATTTGTGATACTAACTCTTCCATAGCACTTTTTCCCGCACCAGAAGTTGCTTGATATGTACTAGCATCTACTCTTGTTAAAGCGTAAGCGTCATCAAGAGGTTTTAACACTTGAAGCATCTGAATAGTTGAGCAGTTAGGATTTGCTATGATTCCTTTTACTCTCCACTTAGCAATGTCCTCTGGATTTACCTCAGGGATAACCAAAGGAACATCAGCATCCATTCTAAAGTGAGAAGTGTTGTCAATAACTACCGCACCAGCTCTAACTGCATCTTGTGCATACTTAGCACTAACGCTTCCACCAGCTGAAAAAAGTGCTATATCTATCTCTTCTTTTTCGAAGATATTACTTGTTAGCTCTTTTATCACTACTTTTTTTGAGTTAAATTCAACCGTATCTCCAGCACTCCTGCTACTAGCAAGTGGCACTAATTTTTTTATTGGAAAATTAAGTTCGTCAAGAACTCTCAGTATCTCTTCTCCAACTGCCCCATTTGCTCCAACTACTGCTACATTAAATTTTTTAGACATTTGTTTCTCCTATTGTATTTTATTTTGTAAAAAAAGTTCATCTGTTTTTATAATATCTGATTCACTAAGTATAACTGCACGCTCAATTACTGATAAAAGTTCTCTAATGTTTCCTGGCCAAGCATATGATAGAAGTTGCTTTTTTGCATCTTCGCTGAGTCTTTTTGCCTTAAATGAGTACTTTTTACAGTTAACTTCTATCATTGCATCTGCAATCTCTAAAATTTCATCTTTTCTTTGGCTAAGTGGTGGAATATTTAGAGGAATAGTGTTTAATCTATAGTACAAATCTTCTCTAAATTCTCCATCTTTTATCTTTTGTTCAAGGTTAGCATTTGTAGCTGAGACAACACGAATATCAATCTTAATACTCTTTGATGAGCCTAAACGTCTTACCTCTTTTTCTTGCAATGCTCGAAGAAGTTTTGCTTGAAGAGAGTAGGGCATCTCTGCTATTTCATCTAAGAAAAGTGTACCACCTTGTGCTAGTTCAAACTGCCCAGCTTTTGCTTCAGTTGCGTCAGTGAATGCACCTTTTTCAAAACCAAAAAGCTCACTCTCTATAAGGTTTTCTGGAATTGCCGCCATATTTATCGCAACAAAAGGCTTTTTTGCACGAGGCGAGTTTTTATGTATATAGTCAGCAAAAACCTCTTTGCCAACTCCGCTTTGGCCCAGTAAAAGTATGCTTGCATCAGTCTTACAAGCTTTGTCTGCTATGTTTAAAACCTTTCGCAAAGCACTAGAACTTCCTAAAAATCCGCTAGCATCACTTTTTTTCTTAGGAACCCTTTTTTGTGCTTTTTGGATTTTATCTTCTCTTTTTATAGCTGCTACTAAAGTATCAACATCAAAAGGTTTTAACAAAAAATCTTTAACGCCTAGTTGTATGGACTCTATAGCACGAGAGAGTGTCGCATTTCCTGTCATTATTATGACTTCATATTTGCCATTTAATTCTTTTACAAACTCAATGCCATCCATCTTTGGCATATTTATATCTGTAATGACTAGGTCAAAAGTGCTGTCGAGTTTTTTAAGAGCATCTACTGCATTTTTAAATGTGATGATTTTAAACTCTTTATAGTCGCTCATTGCAATCTCTAAAGATTTTCTCATATTTATATCGTCTTCTACTATTGCAATCTTCACAAAAATATCCTGTTTAAGCCCTATTTTAAAGGTGTAATTTTAGCAAAATTATCATTAAAATCGACTTTGAAACAAGTACTCTTTAGTGTCAAAATTGTTGTGGATCTGTTTATGTGGTTTGTGGTTTTTTCCTTGTGCTCAACACTAAGACCTAGTTTATGTATAAAATCTATAAACTCTTGTTCATTGTTTTTTATAGTCTTTTTTAGATTTTTATCTTTGTATGTTGTAAGGAGTAAAGGAGTTTGGGGGATTCCACTACACTTTTGCATAGCTTTTGAGATGTGGAGTGTTTCGTTGTAAAGAGTGGCATCTTTTACAACAAAACGATAAGATATAATATATTCACTAGCTTGAGTAGAAAGCGAAAAAGTTATAGCTAAAGAGCAAAATCTGAGTAAGAGATTAAAATTTCCATCTCTACTTCGCATAGCCCCTCTTTAAAAGTAGTCTCAACAATGTTTGCATTTCTTACCATCGCTTTTACTGATGTACGGATTGTTGATCTTTTGACCATCATATTTTTGATAGAGTCCTGACCATCAATTCGAACACCAACCACTTTTTCGGCTATAAGTCTGTAAGCATCAGCTGTTGCTGCTCTTTTTGCGAGTGCGTAAGCTTGTGCTGGAGAAGCAGTGTTCATAGGTGCTACGCCCTGCCCAATAACACTAACAAGGATATCAGTCTCTCTACTTAAAACTCGCTCTCCCTCTTTTGCTACAGCTCTAGGCTTGCTCATATCTTTTATATCAGATTGTATGGATTCAACCTTGTTGTCTATAGCACATACCTTAGAATCAATCTGAGATATTTTAGGCTCTAAAGATGAATCAGCAATTATAGATGACGAATATAAGATTGCCACTAGTAGTAGAAGTTTTCTCATTTTATTTCCCTTTGTTTGGCACTTAGTTAAGTGTCTTTATTGTTATGATAATTTAGAATTAGCAACTACTATTCCACATCTAATATATCGATTGGAGTCATATCATCTTCTTCATCTTCTTCATCAGGTTTTTTAGGGCATCTTGAGACACTTGCAACGTCATCGCCTTTTACTATATATACGCCAGATGTATTTCTGCTTGATTTTGAGATGGTTTGCATATCAACTCTTATCATCTTTCCAGCAACTGTAAGCGCCATCATATCCATAGTCTCATCTACCATCAGACAACCAACTACATATTTACCAGTTTTATTGGTCATCTTCATAGCAATAACACCAGAACCACCACGATTCGTTAAACGATACTCACCAGCAGATGTTCTTTTACCGATACCTTTTTCAGATACTACTAAAATCTCTTGCTCATCATTTGCAATGATGTTAGCATCTATGACTTCATCATCTTCATGTTTAAACTTGATACCTCTAACTCCACGCGTACTTCGACCTTGCTCACGGATCTTTTCTATGTCAAACTTTATACACTGTGCTAGTTTTGTAACTATAAACAAGTATTTTATATCTTGATCGGCTATTTTAGCAGTAATTAGCGCATCATCTTCATCTAAAACTATAGCTCTTACGCCGTTGCTTCTGATGTTTGAAAACTCACTTAAGTTTGTTCTCTTTACAACACCTTTTTGCGTAAAGAATACTAAGCTTTTTTCTTCACTAAAGTCTGTTGTTGGTATGATAGAGCGGATTCTCTCATCTGCCATTAGGTTTAGAAGATTTACTACAGCTTTTCCTTTTGCTACTCTGCTTCCCTCTGGGATTTTATATACTTTTAACCAGTGAAGTTGACCACGGTCTGTTACAAAAAGAAGTGTGTCATGAGTGTTACAAGTGAAAAATCTCTCTATAAAATCATCTTCATAAGTAGTTATTGCAGTCTTGCCTTTTCCACCTCTTTTTTGTTTTTCATACTGAGCTAGTGGCACTCTTTTTATATAACCTCTATGAGTGATGGTTACAACCATCGGCTCATTTGGGATAAGATCTTCTATATCTATGTCATCATAATCATCTTCTACTTCTGTTTTTCTTTTGTTTGATCCATAAACTTCAAGAACTTCATCAAACTCTTCACCTATGATGCCATGAAGAACCTCTTCACTTTTTAAGATAGACTCTAGGTACTCTATGAGCTTCATAAGCTCTGCTAGTTCATTTTCAATCTTTTCTATCTCTAAACCAGTTAAGCGGCCAAGTCTCATAGCTACGATACTTGCAGCTTGAATCTCAGAGAACTCAAACTCACTTACAAGATTGTTCTTTGCATCTTCTTCATTTCCTGAGGCACGAATAACGCGGATAACATCGTCAATAATATCGATGGCCTTTTTGAGACCCTCTAAGATGTGCGCTCTAGCTTTTGCTTTTTCAAGGTCAAAAATAGTACGACGGATGATAACAGTTTTACGATGATTTATAAAATGTTTTAGCACATCTATAATGCCAAAGATTCTAGGCTCTTGGTTTAAAATAGAGAGCATGATGATACCAAAAGTAGTTTGCATGCTAGTTTGTTTAAAAAGATTGTTAAGAACAATCTCACTCATAGTATCTCGCTTTAGCTCTATCACGACTCTCATCCCATCACGGTCAGACTCATCACGGACCTCAGAGACTCCATCTATCATCTTGTCTTTTACTAGATTTGCTATGTTTTCTATAAGCCTAGCTTTGTTTACTTGGTATGGAAGTTCATCAATGACAATAACTTCCTTTTTAGCTTTTTGCTCTATATGAGTTTTAGCACGAACTTTGATACGCCCACGACCAGTCTCATATGCATCCATAATACCTTTTTTACCAAAAATGATACCGCCAGTTGGAAAATCAGGGGCTTTTATGTGTTGCATAATCCCACTCAGTGAGATATTAGGGTCAGCTAGCAGTGCTTTTAGCCCCATTAAAATCTCTTTAGGGTTATGTGGAGGGATGTTTGTAGCCATACCAACTGCTATACCTGATGAGCCATTTATTAGCAGGTTTGGAACACGAGTTGGCATAACATCTGGCTCTTTTGTAGTACCATCATAGTTGTCTATCATATTTACAGTGTTTTTTTCTAAGTCTTTTAGAAGTTCGCCTGCATATTTTGTCATCCTAGCTTCAGTATAACGCATAGCAGCAGCGTTGTCACCGTCTATGGAGCCAAAGTTTCCTTGACCATCTACTAGTTGCATTCTCATAGAGAAATCTTGAGCCATACGAACTAGTGCATCATAAACAGCAGTATCACCGTGTGGATGATACTGACCAATAACATCACCAACTATACGAGCAGACTTTTTAAACTTTGAGCCGTGAGAGAGGCTTAGTTTGTCCATCGCATAAAGAATCCTTCTGTGAACAGGTTTAAGCCCATCACGAACATCTGGCAAGGCTCGACCTACGATTACACTCATAGAATAATCGAGGTAACTGTTTTGAAGAGTCTCTTCTATATTTATAGTTTGTACTTCATCATTGTTTAGCAAATCGCTCATATATAACACCTAATCTTGAAAAATAAAATATATTGATAATACCTAAAACACTCTTAAGATATGCGTAAATATGGCTAAAAAAAATATAATGGACCTAAAATGAGTTGATGCGAAACTCTACTATTAGTATTTTTGAAGTGTTTATATATGTTAACATTTTAAAGATTGGATTTTATAGCCTCTTTAAAGCATAGTTGGTATAATTGCTTTATAAAAACTGCTTTATTATTGTAAGAAAACCATGAGTATAGAGTGGCTGTTTATAGTTTATATTACTCAACAAAAATTTATAGATTAACTTAAGTCTATGTGCGAAAGTTTGAGTATATAAAATCCTAGGAGATTATTTATGAAAAAAGTTGAAGCAGTTATAAAACCATTTAAGTTAGAAGATGTAAAAAATGCCTTGGCCAAGATAGGTATAATAGGTATGACAGTTAGTGAAGTTAAAGGATATGGACGTCAAAAGGGTCATAATGAACTTTATCGCGGAGCTGAATATGTTGTAGAATTTTTGCCAAAAATAAAAATCGAAATGGTAGTAGAAGATGAGAGTGTAGAAAAAGTAACTGAGACTATTATACAAGCGGCTAGAACTGGAAAAATAGGTGATGGAAAAATATTTGTTAGTGATATAAAAAAAATTATTAGAATCAGAACAGGTGAAATAAATAGCGAAGCTATTTAGGTAGCAACACAAAAGAGAGTTAAAAAAATGAGTAAAAAAAGTGTATCTTTGGTTTTGGGTAGTGGTGGTGCAAGAGGTTTAGCACATGTTGGTGTTATAAAGTGGCTTGAGGAGAATGACTTTGAGATAAAATCCATCTCCGGTTGTTCTATGGGAGCTTTGATTGGTGGATTTTATGCGGCTGGTAGGCTGGATAACTATGTTGAGTGGATAAAAAATATTGACATTTTAGATATGTTAAAACTACTAGATTTTAAAGGCTCTGGAGGTTTTGTCTCGGGAGAGGCTCTTATGAAAAAAATGGAAGATTTAGCTGGTAACCCACTTATAGAAGATTTAGAGATAAAGTTTACCGCAGTGGCTACAAATATAGATGAAGAAAAAGAGGTTTGGATGAATAAGGGACGGCTCTTAGAAGCCATCAGAGCATCTATCTCATTGCCACTATTTTTTACACCTTACTCTAGAAATGGCAGTCTCTTAGTTGATGGAAGTGTTTTAAACCCAGTTCCCATAGCACCTAGTTTTAATGACTCAACTGATCTAACAATAGCTGTAAATTTAAGCGGGGAAGCTCTAAGTGAACCCCCGCTTAAAAAAGAGAACAATGGCTCTTCTTTTTCTAAAAAAATCCAAGAGTATATGAATAAGCTATCTATGCCAGAATCCATAGCTAAAGAAGATGGCATGCATATAGTGGCAAACAAATCTTTTGAGACTATGCAAGGAAGCGTAGCTAGGATGAAGTTAGCCGCATATCCGCCAGATATAGAGATAACTATACCAAGAAATCTATGTAGTATGTTTGAATTTACAAGAGCAAAAGAGATTATAGAATATGGTTACAAAATAACTAAAGAGACTTTAGAAAAACATGAAGCTTTAACATCACAAGATGACACAAAAGAGTAAAGTTTACTCTCCTATATCTTCATTCCAAAGTTCTGGGTTTGTTTTGATGAAGTTTTGCATCAAAGAGTAGCACTCTTTGTCATCTAAAACCTCCACTTCTACGCCACTTGAGCGTAAATGCTCCTCAGGACCTTGAAATGTTTTGTTTTCACCTATGACAACTTTAGGAATCTTATATAAAAGTGCGGCTCCGCTACACATAAAGCAAGGTGAAAGTGTAGAGTAGAGCGTTGCCTTTTTATAGTCTGAGGCTGATAATCTTCCAGCATTCTCAAGACAGTCCATCTCAGCGTGAAGAATTGCACTGCCATCTTGAACCCGTTTGTTATGACCACGACCTACAATTTTGTCATCAATAACTAGAACTGAACCTATTGGGATTCCACCCTCTTTGAGACTCTTTTTTGCTTCTTCTAGGGCTATTTGTAAAAATTTATTCATCTTTGCGTCCTATATTTTACAGTTGTTAAAGAATTGTACTACAAAAATGTTAAAGTTATTTTATGTTTTAATTATTAGCAAAGTGCTATAATAGGTAACATTATGAGTACATGTTATTTTAATTTTAGAAAAAAATCTCTTATCTAAGGAACATAAATAGTGGACAAAATAGATATAAATAAAAAGCCGACTCTTTTATTAGTTGATGATATGACAACAAACTTACTGCTTTTAAATGATTTGTTAAAAGATGAGTACGAAGTTAAAGTTGCCAAAAATGGAAAAAAAGCTATTGAGATTGCGCTTAGTGATATGGGGGTAGATTTGATACTCTTAGATATTATGATGCCAGAGATGGATGGCTATGAAGTTTGTAAGATTTTGAAAAACAATGAACAAACTAAAAATATTCCCATCATCTTTGTAACTGCAAAAGATAGTCAAGAAGATGAAGAGTATGGCTTAAACTTAGGGGCTATAGACTATATAACGAAACCTTTTAAAAAAACTATTGTAAAACTAAGAGTGAGAAATCATATAGAGTTAAAGCTTAAAAGTGACATATTAGAAGAGTTGTCTATGTATGATGGCTTGACACATATTCCAAACAGAAGGTACTTTGATGAGATGTTTGAGAGACGATATAAAGAGGCTCTGCGTCAAAGTGAAGATTTGACAGTAATTATGATAGATATTGATTTTTTTAAGCCTTATAATGATAATTATGGACATGGAAAAGGTGATGAAGCACTTAGAAAGGTAGCTATTGCTCTAAAGGATACTCTAAAAAGACCAAACGATTTTATAGCAAGGTATGGTGGAGAGGAGTTTGTAGTCCTTCTTAACAATTTACCGCAAGAAAATATCTCAATAGTCGCTAATGAACTCTTAGATGCAGTAAGAAATTTAAACATAGAACATCTATATTCAAAAGTTCAAAATAAAATAACTATTAGTTTGGGAATCTTTCATAAATCAGAAGATTTAAATATAGAAAAAGATGAGATACTATCATCTGCTGATGGGCTACTGTATGAAGCAAAAGAGAGTGGCAGAAATAAGTTTTGCTCAAATAACGAGGCTTTAGTATATGAAAAACAAATTTAAAGCCATATTTGACGCCCAACACAACATAGTTTTAGTGACTAAAGGCGGAAAAAGGCTTACAGAGGCAAACCAAGCATTTTTAGATTTTTTTGGCTATGAAAATATAAAAGAATTTATGACTCATAATAACTGTGTGTGCGAACATTTTATCGAAGAAAAAGGCTACTTAAAGACTAATATGGGAGCTTTAAATTGGATAGAGTATATCTTTAGTAATCCAGAAAAAAAACATCTCGTAAAGATGAAAAAAGAGAATGAGATATATACTTTTAAAGTTTTTGCTCAAAAAATAACAGAAAATTACTTTACTAAAGATGAAATAGTAGTAACTTTTATAGATATAACTAAAGAGCTAAAACAAAAACAGTTGCTAGAAAAAAACACAAGTTTAAATCAGGTTCTCTTAGATAATGGTGCTGTAGCTATTTTGTTGGCATCTTCAAAAAGAGAAATTATTGAATTAAATAAAAGAGCTTGTGAAATGTTTGGCTTTGAAAAAGATGAGTTAATAGGTAAAAGCTTCGAAATTATACATGCCTCATCTAGTTCTTTTAGAGAGTTTACGAGTGAGTATAAAAAACTAATAGACTCAAATATAACAAATATAGAGTATAAATTCAAAACAAAAGATAACAGAATTATCTGGTGTGAAGTTTTTGGAACTCCACTAGATAGAGATGATTTAAATAAAGGCGTCATCTGGAGTTTGATAGATATAACACAAAAAAAATCTGCACAGAGTGAGCTAGAAATAGAGAGAAAGCTCTTCTCTGGAGGTCCTGTTGTGGTTGTAGAGTGGGAGCCAAGCGAGAATTGGCCTATAAACTATATCTCTCAAAATTCTAAGTCAGTTTTAGGTTTTTCAAAAGATGAGATGCTAAGTAGAGATTTTGTATTTTCAGATCTGATTCATAGGGATGATATATCAAGGATAACTAAAGAAGTAAGTAACTATATCTCAAACGGTGCAAATGTTTATGAGCAATCTTATCGATTAAAACTAAAGAGTGGCAAGTATAGATGGTTTTATGATTTTACGCAACTTCTAAGAGATAGCAAAGGCGATGTTGTTGCCATTCGCGGATATATTTTTGATCAAACTCAGCTTAAAGAGACAAAGAAGCTTCTTTATAATGAAAAAAAGAGGTTAGAAAATATCATAGATGGTACCAATATCGGTACTTGGGAATACAATATCCAAACTGGAGATGTTGACGTTAATGAGAAATGGGCTAGCATGATAGGTTATACTATCAGTGAACTCTCCCCCTTAAGCATAGATACTTGGAATAAGTTAACTCATTCTGATGACCTAATACAGAGTAATAAAAAACTTATGGAGTGTCTTGAGAAAAAAAGTGATTTTTATGAATCAAAATGTAGATTGAAACACAAAGATGGTCATTGGGTTTGGGTGCTTGATAGAGGAAAGGTTATAGAGTGGGATAGAGATAAAAAAGCTCTTAAGATGGCTGGAACTCATAGCTTTATAGACAATGAAGAGAGATTAAAACTAGAGGTATTGCAAAGTAAAGAGATGCTACAAGAGCTTTTTGATAACATGAAAAGCGGAGTGGCTATATATGAAGCTTATAATGATGGAGAAGATTTTGTATTTAAAGATATAAATAAAGCCTCACTGATTATGGATAACTTAGCAAAAGAAGATGCCATAGGTAAG
This sequence comes from Sulfurimonas hongkongensis, assembly GCF_000445475.1. Taxonomy (NCBI): domain Bacteria; kingdom Pseudomonadati; phylum Campylobacterota; class Epsilonproteobacteria; order Campylobacterales; family Sulfurimonadaceae; genus Sulfurimonas; species Sulfurimonas hongkongensis. Next base: position 160,465 of record NZ_AUPZ01000013.1, on the reverse strand, counting down.
AGAGTTACTGAAGTTTTTCCAATGGTCAAAAAGATGGGTCTTTTTGATATTTTTAAGAGAGTCTATGAAACAGGCATCTCAGAATATCATCCTATATCTTTTTATGAAGATGAAAAGCTTAGTGTCTATAGAGAGAATTTTGTTTATAGAATCTCTACTAAAGAAGTTATAGCTATATATAATGATGAAACCCAAAAAGTTTTAGACAAGATAGAACTTGAAAAAAGTGCTAAAAAGGCAGAACTAGCAAACGAAGCAAAGAGTCGATTTTTAGCAAATATGAGTCATGAGATAAGAACTCCGATGAATGCTATCATAGGTTTAAGTGAGCTTATGCAAGATACAAGCTTAGATACAAAGCAACAAGATTTAATATCTAAGATAAGTGGATCTTCAAAAATGCTTCTTGGTATTATAAATGATATTTTGGACTACTCCAAGATAGAAGCAGGGCACCTTAAGCTTGAGTTAGAAGCTTTTGAGTTAGAAAATATTTTTATGAGACTTCGTGTGATATTTAGCGATAGTTTTGAGAAAAAAGGCTTAGAACTTTGCTTTTTAAGTAGGGCTGATGTTCCTAGTGTTATAGTCTCTGATGAGCTTAGAATAGCACAAGCCTTAACTAACTTTTTAAGTAATGCGTACAAGTTTACAGAAGAAGGCAGTATCAAAGTCTCTGTAGAGCTAAAGCAAAAGCTAAGCCCAACAAAAGCACTTCTTTGTTTTAGTGTAGAAGATGAGGGCATAGGAATGAACAAAGAGCAACTCTCTAAGCTCTTTAAAGCTTTTGTTCAGGCTGATGCTTCAACAACAAGAAAGTATGGAGGAACTGGACTAGGACTTGTAATTTCAAAAAAAATTATAGAAGCGATGGGCGGGAGAGTTGAGGTTGATAGTAAAGAAGGAGTTGGGAGTAGGTTTAGTTTTGAGATAGAAGTTGAGGTTAAAGAGTGGCAAGAGGAGTCTAATAAAAAAGACAGAGATTTTAAAGTAGTGGCTTTTGATGATATTTTAAAAAAGCATGAAAAAATCTTAGAGCTACCAGATTTAAGCGGACTCAAAATCTTGCTTGTTGAAGATAATAAAATAAATCAAGAAGTAGCAACGATGATGCTGCAAAGAGTAGGTATAGAAGTATTTGTAGCTCAAAATGGACAAGAAGCTGTATATGAATACAAAGAGTATCAAGATGATTATGACTTGATACTTATGGATATGCAGATGCCAATCATGGGTGGAGAAGAAGCAACAAGGCTTATAAGAGAGTTTGATAAGGTTGTCCCAATAGTAGCATTAACCGCAGCTTCAACCATAGAAGATAGGCAAAAAGCCTTAGATGCAACTATGAATGAGCATCTATCAAAGCCTATTGATTCAGATAAACTCTACTTAATAATCAAAGAGCTTTGTAAAGATAAGATTTTTAAAAACTCAAGTGGAGCCATAATCTTAGATAAAGATTTTTTGCAAAATTCCATTGGTTCAGAGAAACTCTCAAAAAGGATACTTGTTAAATTTAAAGAGCAGTTAGATAGTGAGTTTAAAGATATAGTTTTAAAGCTAAAGATCAAAGATGAAGAAGCTAAAATGGATATTCATGCACTAAGGGGAATGAGTGGAAATTTAGGTGCTAAAGCACTTAGTGAGATTTGTAAAAAGATAGAAGAGTCATTTGATCTGGGTATAAAAAGTAGTGACATAAAAAATCTTGAGACCATACTAAGTAAGACTAAAGATGAGCTAACTAGATTGACACAAGAAGAAATAGAGATAGAGATAAGTAGTATAAAAGATACAAAAGAGTGTAAAGAGGAGCTTATAAAGCTAAAAGAGTTGCTTTTTGAATCATCCGTAATTGATGATGTTTTTTTTAACAACATCTACCTATTTTTAAAAGATAAAGTAACACAAGACAGACTCAAAGAGTTAAAAGATAGTGTGCAAGATTTAGAGTATGATAGAGCTATAGAAGTTGTGGAGAGTTTGCTAAAAGAGAGTACCTAGCTCTGAGAGTGTGAAATAACTTTAGTTTCTCTTGGAAGTGGGACTTCTAGGAACGCTAACCCGTGGCGTTCTCCACGATGAGTCCCGCAAAATAGGCGGAGACTGAAGCCTCACTTCCGAGTTATTCACACCCTCTATAGAGTTAGGGGATTTTTTTAAACTAAACCTTGCTCTATCATAGCATCAGCTACTTTTTTAAAGCCTGCAATATTTGCACCTAGAACTAAGTTTGTAGGTTCTCCAAACTCAGCGGCGGTTTGGCTTGCACTATTATAGATATTTTTCATGATTTGAGCTAATCTTTCATCCACTTCTTCAAAAGTCCAATTTACCATAGATGCATTTTGTGCCATCTCTAACTGACTAGTTGAGACTCCACCAGCATTTGCAGCTTTACCAGGACCATAACAGATTTTTGACTCTACAAAAAGATCAACTGCTTCAGGAGTAGATGGCATATTTGCACCCTCACTCACACAAAAACAACCATTCTCAAGAAGGTTTTTTGCATCATTTAGGTTTAACTCATTTTGCGTAGCACTTGGAAATGCTGCATAACACTCAATATTGTAAACACCATTACAACCCTCAGGATACTCTTCTGATGGAGTGTACTTTGCGTGAGGTCTATGTTTTACATACTCAGTTAATCTTTGTCTGCTTGCCTCCTTTAGCTCTTTTAAAAGTACTAAATCAATACCTTCTGAGTCATAAACCATACCGTTTGAGTCACTACAAGTTACAGGAATAGCACCTAGATGATAAAGTTTTTCTATAGTATAGATAGCGACATTTCCACTACCAGAGACCACACATCTTTTCCCTTCAAGACTCTCACCTCTAGCTTCTAACATATACTTTGCAAAATAGACGGCGCCATAGCCAGTAGCCTCAGTTCTAACTAGTGAACCACCCCAATTTATGGATTTTCCAGTTAAGATGCCCTCATATCTGTTAGCAAGTTTTTTATACATTCCAAACATATATCCAATCTCTCTAGCACCAACACCGATATCCCCAGCAGGAACATCAGTATTTGCACCAATATGTCTAAATAATTCACTCATAAATGCTTGGCAGAATCTCATAATTTCGTTGTCTGACTTGCCTTTAGGGTCAAAGTCACTTCCACCTTTACCGCCACCAATTTGAAGGCCAGTTAAGGCATTTTTAAAAATTTGCTCGAAGCCTAAAAACTTAATAACTCCCGCAGTTACACTTGGGTGAAATCTTAGTCCACCTTTGTAAGGTCCTAGTGCCGAGTTAAATTCTATACGATAGCCTTTGTTTACTTGGATCTCGCCATTATCATCAACCCAGTTAACACGAAAAAGTATTTGTCTCTCAGGTTCGACAATTCTCTCTATAATCTTGTGTTTTCTATATTTTGGGTATTTGAGCATTAAAGGTCGTAGCGATTCTAGTACCTCTTCTGCTGCTTGATAAAACTCTTTTTGATAAGGGCTTGATCTCTTTAAGTATTCAAAAACTTCTTTAACATATGGCATTTTTATTCCTTTGTAATAAAATGAGTATAGATATTACTCTAAAAATATTTAAGAACATGTAAAGGTAGTGCGTTATGGGCGATATTTTGAAAATTTATTATTATTTAAGTAGAGGTTTATTTTTATATGTGTTAAATAATTGTCTTCTAAAAGAGAGTAGTGAAGTTACTACTCTTGTGTTAAAGATATGATTCTATATCCAACTCCATATATGCTCTCTAATGAGTTTGCAGGTAATTTTTTTCTAAGTTTTGAAACTAATTTTCTAATATTTTGGATATCTAAGCTCTCTTGTAATTCTTCGTATTTTTTTGCTATATCTTCATTTGAGTATATTTTACCAATTTTACTGCTTAGTAGTTGCATAAAAATAATCTCATACTTTGTTAAGTAAATCGTCTTGCCATTTTCTATAAGAGAGCTGTTTACTCTGTCAAAAACAACATCAGTGCTTAGTTGAATATTTGGAGAAACTGCTTGACTGCTCGTTGGAGTTTGGTTGGCCTTTTTTGAACTGTTTAGTAAAGCTCTTAGTAGCTCTTGATAGTCAATGGGTTTTTTTACAAACTGTTCGATACCTAAGTTTATGAGTGGAAGAAGATATTTTGTATCGTCATGTGCTGATAATATGATAAGGAGTTGAGAAGGATTTATCTCATAGAGTTTAGAAGTTAGCTCAACGCCATTTATGTTTGGCATCTGAATATCGCTTAGGACTATATCGTAGTAACTAGAAGTCTCCTCTTGGTACTCTTTATATTTTAATAAAGCACTTTTTCCATCGCTTACACTATCTACTCTTTTAAAAAAACTTTTAAGTATTTCAGTTGTACTTTGCCTTAAGTCATCATGGTCTTCTGCAAATAATATAGATAGATTTTTAGTATATTTTAGTATCTCTTTGGAATTTAACATTTCAATATCCAGTTTAAAGTTAGTTTAGAAGATATTAGTATATCTTTAATTGAGTGTAATTTCAATAAATAACGCTACAATTCTAACAATTAAAAAACAATGGAAACTATTATGTTACAAATTGTTATTGTAAGATTGAGAGTTACGCTTAGTTTCGTAGAAAGAATGATGGTAAAATTTAGTCGCATGATGTGGTCTATAAATATTTGAAAAAGAGTAAGAGATGAAGATAATAATAAATGGAAATAAAAAAGAGTTTAAGAGTGATATGACTCTCTTAGAAATACTAAAAGAACTCTCTTTAGAGGATAAAGTTATGGCAGCGGCTCTAAATACACAGATAGTAAAACAAAATGAGTGGGATAGTTGCGTTATAAAGGATTTAGATAAGCTAGAACTTTTGGATTTTGTGGGTGGAGGCTGATTCTATCGCTACAACTGCAATAGCGTAGTCGCCATCATGAGTTATAGAAAGAGAGGTGTCTGTTATATGGAATGCATCGATGAGTCTTTGAGATAACTCTAATTTTGGTGCGCCTTTTTGTGTCTTTGAGATAGTAATATCTTTAAATGCACAATCTTTACCAATACCTACTCCAAGAGCTTTTGAGAGAGCCTCTTTTGCAGCCCAAAAACCAGCGGCAGTTTTGTAGTTTAAAGCAAGTTCTATCTCAGGGGGGGATAAAAATCTCTCTAGTGCCTTTTGTCCGAACTTCTCCATAAGTCTTTGCATCCTAGAAATCTGTATAAGATCAATTCCAATCATTTTAAACCCCAATATAAATTATTTGCGATTATAGCATATTGGAGTTGCCTAAATCACCTTTAAAACACATAATAATACCAATATTAATATGTTCTTTTCTATCAGTATGTTATAAATAGCAAGCTTACAATTGGAGATTGAATTAAAATGTCTCAAAAAAATTTTAAAAAACTTTTTACAATATATTTCATTATATTTGGAACTTTGATCTCTATCTTTAGTGGAGTAATCTCATATAATATTCAACTAAATAGTTTTAAAGATGAGTTAGATACTAAAGCAGATGAGATTATGGTTATAAAAAAGTTTCTTATCTTAAAAGAAGAAGTTGATAACTTTGATAGTATCATAAAGAGCCTCTCTAAGAGTACTGCACTTATAGAGTTTGTAAAGCATAAAGATAGAGATAAACTTTTAAAAGTTGAAGATCTATTTTTAACCATTGCAAATATGAATAGAGATATTATGCAGTTAAGATTTATAAACAAAAGCGGAATGGAAATTATCAGAATAAACAAGCAAAACCGATATGATGAAGCCTCGCTAATACCTAGAGATAAACTTCAAAACAAAGCTAGTAGAGACTACTTTCAAGTTGTCTCTTCTATGAAAGATGAAAAAGTTTGGCACTCTAAGTTTGACTTAAATGTGGAGCATGGAAAAGTAGAACTACCATACAAGCCAACTATAAGAATAGCTCTACCGCTTTTTGATGAATTTCAAAGATTTCAGGGAATGCTGATGGTAAATCTGCTTACAAAAAACCTACTTGATTCCATCAGCAAGTCTTCTACATTTGAGCATTATATAGTTGATAAATATGGAAACTATATAATCCATCCAAATCAAAGATACTCTTTTAACAAATACACAGGGATACAAAGAGCCATCACAAAAGACTTTCCTAAAAATGCTTCAAATATACTCTCAAGACAAGAATCATTTGAAAATAACTATGTATATAAACTAAATGATGTTATCAAAAATGAAGATGAAGCGATTTTAATAATGAGACCAAAAGAGGAGTATCAAGAACAGTTTTTAAGTGACAGAATACTCTCTACCATCGACATTATTATCTTAAGTATCTTAGCGAGTGTTTTGATGGCTTTTTTTGCTTCAAAAAAACCATCAGAGTTGCAAACGGCCCTCTTTGTAGCAAACAGAGAGTTAAAAAGATTTGCATCTATTTTAGATAAGTATGTGGTTAGTGCAAGAGTCAAAAAAGATAGTACTATAGCCGAAGTTAGTAGTGCTTTTGAAGTCTCTAGCGGTTACTCAAAGGAAGAGCTTATAGGAAAACCTATGAGTATTATCCGCCATAGTGATACTCCTTTATCACTCTACACGGAGCTTTGGCAAAACCTGTTAAACGATAAAGCTTGGGATGGGGAGATTAAAAACAAAAAGAAAGATGGGAGTGATTTTTGGCTGGAGCAACACATAGTAGCAGTTAAAGATGAGCAAGGCGAGATAGAGTCTTTTTTGTCGATTAGCCAAGATATCACGCTTAAAAAAGAGTTAGAAGTGCTTTCTTCTATAGATAAACTCACAGGCATCTTAAACAGAAGAAAACTTGATGAATTTTTGGACTATGAGGTAGAGATTGCAAAAAGACATAAACATAACTTGTCATTAATCATCGTAGATATAGATCATTTTAAAAAGGTAAATGATATTCATGGACACCAGGTTGGAGATGTAGTTTTATTTGAAGTGACTAAGATGATCTCAAACCTTGTTAGAAAGTCTGATATCTTTGGGAGATTTGGAGGAGAGGAGTTTTTGATAATCTGCCCACATACAACACAAGATGAGGCCCTTATCTTATCTCAAAAGTTAAAAGAAGAAGTCTCAAGCTACCACTTTAACAAAGTTGGTTACAAAACTATAAGTTTAGGAATAGCACAATTAACAGATGATGATGACGCTCAAAGTCTTGTTAAAAAAGCAGATATAGCACTATATGAAGCTAAAAATGGAGGAAGAAACAGAGCTGTCATATATAGCATTTCATAGATAATCTTACAAGGAAGTATTTGAAGTTGATAGGAATCAAGGCTATCTTTTTTAAATCATACTAAAATTGTCCTAATTAAAAATTAAGTAGGAAAATATTATGAAATCACTCTTTTTTAGAATGCGCTCTATCCATATTAGTGCGTTTATTCTTTTACCCATTAACGCATTCTTTTTTACTGAAAACTTCATTGGAGCCACTGTTCAGTACTTAGTAGCAATTATTTTAATCATTCATGACTTTGATGAAAAAAAATGGGGTGTTGATCTAAGTCGTAAAATAAATAACTCTCTAGAATCTATGGATCTCTCAAAAGAAATCGAGATAGATACTCGTTTTAATTCTGAATCTTCAACTATGTTAAATGCAGTTATATTTTTTAAAAATAAAATTAAAACTGCAATCTTAGGATTTCAAGAGCAATCAAAAACACATGATGAGATTTCTTCAAAACTTCAAGATATTGTCTCTTTTTTAAATGCACAAACACAAAAAGAGAGAAAAATAATAGAAGCAAGTGCAAAAAATGCAGATAATATGAACTTGATTTTTGAAGATATCAACGAAAATGCACAACTAAGTAAAGAAGAGATGCAGCAAATTGATAATTATTTAGGAGACACACAAACAAATATAGTCTCTCTTGGGCAGAAGATACAAAGCAGTGTAGAAAAAGAGACTTCTTTAGCCGAAGAGTTAAATCGTCTTAGCCAAGATGCACAAAAAACAAAAGATGTTCTATCTGTTATCGATGATATAGCCGATCAAACTAACCTTTTAGCACTAAATGCTGCGATTGAAGCAGCAAGAGCAGGAGAGCATGGAAGAGGATTTGCAGTAGTTGCAGATGAAGTAAGACTATTGGCTGAAAAAACTCAAACAAGTCTAGGTGAAATCAATATAATTATAACTGCCGTTGTTGATTCTATTCAAATAATAAGTACTCAAATGAATGACAATGCGAAAGAGATTTACGAGTTACAAAATGTATCTAGTTCAGCAAATGAAGTTATAAAGAAACTCATCACAGTTTCTGGTAAAAATATAAAGCTGTCAAATAATATAGCTAAAAAGTCTTTAGAAGTAAAAGAGGAGACAAAAGAGGTTATGGACTCATCGAAGCAGATTGAAGTTATTTTTAATGAGAACTCTCAACAAATAGAAGAAGTAAGAAAAATCGCAAATACTCTTCACAGTTGGGGTGTTGGTTTAAGAGAAAAATTAAATGAGTTTAAGATTTAAAAAATATAAACTGCTGTAAAGCAGATAGAAGATTTTATATAGTTTAGAATAACATTTAACTATCTATGTGCTACAATATTGCAATACCAAAAAAAGGAGTTTCGTTATGCAAATATTTAGTAAACACATAAGATTATCTCTTGTTGCGCTAAGTTTGTTGTTAGTTACACCTGTAATGGCTCAAAACTCGGGGCGTGACATGCCCACTTTTGAGAGCTTTGATTTAAACAATGATGGCACACTTACAGAGAGTGAGATGAAAGAGGCAAGAAAAATAAGGGCAAAAGAACGCCAAGAAGAAGGCAGAATGCAAAGGAGTGTAAAAAGCCACTATGAATTTTCAAGAATTGACTCAAACGAAGATGGCGTAGTCAGTAAAAAAGAGTTTGAAGATCATCAAACTAGAAGAAGGAGATAATAATTTTGGCATGCTCTTTTTGCATGCCAATCTACTATAAAACACAATAACTACTCCCTGCTATGACTTCTTACTACTGTTAAGAAGTTGTCAAGAAAACTAACATAAATAATTAACACAATCATTTTATACTTCTAACATATACAAATAAAGGAAGAAAAAATGAAACTCATACTTACTCTGTTTCTCTTTTTAAATATCTCTTCTGCTTCGGTTGTGGATGAGTATTTAAACACTCTTGCAAAAGAGGCAAAAATTGAAAATCCAAGTTTTAGTGGATTTGATTTAAAAAGAGGCGAGGAGATTTTTACCTCAAAACATATCGGGAAAAAAGGCAAAGAGGTCTCATGTGTATCTTGTCATGGAGACGATTTAAGCAAAGCTAGTAAGAATTACTTTACTGCAAAAGAGATTGAACCGCTCTCTCCTAAAGCAAACCCAAAAAGGTTTAGTGAAGTCAAAACTATCGAGAAATGGTTAAGAAGAAACTTCAATGATGTCTATAACCGTGAGGGAACAATCCAAGAAAAAGGCGATGTAGTAACATACATCATCAACAAATAAGGAGTCAAAGATGAAGCCATTAATTTTATTAGCAGCACTAGCGAGTGTAGTTTTAGCAGCAAGTTACGATAAAAAAGGTGTTGCTGTGGCAACGGACAAGCTATATGTAAAAGAGTGCGGCTCGTGCCACTTTGCATATCAACCCGGTCTTCTTCCATCAAACTCTTGGCAGAAGATGATGTCAAATCTCGAAAATCACTTCGGCTCTGATGCCTCTTTGGCAAAAGAGGATTTTGATTATATTAGTAAGTATTTAAATAAAAACAGTGCTGAGAAGTTTATGAATTATAAAAGAAGTTCTAGAGTTGTAAATAGCCTAAGAGAGGGAGAAATTCCGGACTCTATATCAAAGACCCCATATATGATTGAAAAGCACAAAGATATAAGAGAGAATCTTATAACACAAGAAGAGGTAAAAGGGATATTTAACTGCACCGCATGTCATACCACAGTGCAAAAAGGTATATATAGCGAGAGAGATATCATGATTCCAAATTATGGAAGATGGGAAGATTAAGGAGATACTACAATGAAGTCTTATATATGGTCACTTCCTACTAGAGTCTTTCACTGGCTCTTTGTAGTGCTAATTTTACTTGCTTTTTTAACGGATGATGATAAGCTACTAAATTATCATGCGATTATCGGTTATGGAATTTTAACTCTTTTGGTTTTTAGATTTTTTTGGGGCTATCTTGGTCCGAAAAACTCTAGATTTAAAGATTTTCCAATGGCTCTTAGAGATATAAAAGAGTTTATATCAAATATTTTTAGCTCTAAACAGAAGTATGTAGGACACAATCCTATTGCATCTTATGTGATGATTGGTATATTTATAGTTGTTTTTCTTACTATAATTACAGGTATATTAACATTTGGTATTCAAGAGGGAAAAGGGTTGCTCTCATCGTTAAATAGCGGCTTTTTTAAAGAGATGGAACTCTTTGAAGATATACATGAGTTTTTATCTAGCATTTTAATTGCCCTGATAGTTCTGCATCTGCTGGGTATCTTAAGCGATAGAGTCCTTCATGCAAAACATGAGACGCTAAACTCTATATTTAGCGGTTACAAGGTGACAAAAGAGGATGAGAGTATTAAGCTAACTATTTTTCAAAAACTTTTAGCTGCGCTATTTCTGGCTATATTTATTGCTTTTTTGCTCTTTAACCTCATAACCCCTTCCAACCCACTGATTGTTTCAAGTCACAAGGGCGTGGATTATAAAAAACAAAATGAGCTTTTTGTTAAAGAGTGTGCCTCATGCCACACACTCTATCCACCGCATACGCTGCCAAAAAGGTCATGGATAGCTTTAATGAGTGATTTAGAGAACCATTTTGAAGATGATGCTTCCTTGGATGAAGAAGATAACAAAAACATTTTAGATTTTTTACTAAAAAATAGTGCTGAGACCTCAACGCAAGAGGTAAGTGTTAAGATTTTGAATTCGATAAAAAATAAAGATATAATAGCAATAACCCACACAGATTTCTTCAAAACTAGGCATAAAGATATTTCAAAAGAAGTTTTTGCACATGCTGATGTAAAAAGCAGAGCAAACTGCAAAGCATGTCATAGTGATATAGAAAAAGGATTGATTGAAGATGATAAAATTAAAAATATTCGTGCTTTTATGTAGTCTGTTTCTCTCCTTTTCACTTTTGGCAGATGATTATGAACATAAACAAAATAAAAACCATATCTATAAAAATCTAGACTATCTAAACCTCAGCAAAGATCAATATAAAGAGATAAAAGAGATATTGATAGATTATAGAAAAGAGTATGAAAAATTTTATAAGAAAAAAGCCAAAAGAGAAAAAGAGCTTCAAGAGCTTATAAGAGAAAAGAAGTTTGACAAAGAGAAGTATGAAAACATTGCACAAGATATACACCAAGAGGCTCTTGAGTTAGAGATTGACACTCTAGAAGAGATTCACTCTATATTATCAGCCTCACAGCGGAAAAAATTTTCATACTATTTGTGGGAGTGGAGAGTTGAATAGAAGAGTTTTGCTTATAGAAGATGACCTGCAGATGCAAAGTTTGATAGCGGAGTACTTAAAGAAGTACAACTTTACCTGCAATGCCTTTGCACACCCGCTTGATGCAATAGAGGAGCTTAAGAAGAGCAGCTCTTACGCTATTGTTATTTTAGATTTAATGCTTCCCTATATTGACGGCTTTGATGTTTTAAAGCGTATTAAAAGCATCTCTGATATTCCGGTTATCATCTCTTCTGCAAGAGGAGATATTGGAAACAAGATACATGGTTTTGATTTGGGTGCTGATGACTATTTGGCAAAGCCTTATGAGCCAAGAGAGCTAGTTTTAAGGATAGAGCATATACTAAAAAAGTCTCTAGAGTCCAAAATGACAATAGGAGAGTTTACTATTGATAAGGCAAACAGAGAGGTTCTTTTAGATAACTACTCAATCGAGTTTACAAAAATTGAGTTTGAAATATTTATATTTTTAGTAGAAAACAGAAATAAAATATCCTCAAGAGAGCAGATTTTAAATGCAACCTCGCTAGATGAAAACACAAAAAACAGAACAATCGATACCCACATAAGTAACATAAGAAACAAGATAGGCGACGACCCCAAAGAGCCAAAATATATCAAGTCCGTCTGGGGCATTGGCTATAAGTTTATGAGCTAATATGTCAATAATTAAAAAAATATCGATACTCTTTTTAATAAGCTTTACTCTTATGAGCATTATAGGGTTTTGGATTGACACCATAAACTCCAAACGAATAGATGACCTTATAAAAGATAAATATCTAAAAATTTCAAACGAGATATTTCAAAACATTGACAATAAAGACAGAGTCGAGAGTCTGATAAACAAATATGATTTAAAAAGAGTTGATGCTCAAGATAAAAAAAACAGAGAGCTTCTCTACTATGAAAAACACACTTTTGGTTTTATCTCTATAAAAAAGGCCTCTTTTGAAGATGAGTTTATTATAGAGATAAACTTTCTTGATGAAAACTATACGCTCAAGACTCCGGATGAGGAGAATATAAATGACAAACTAAAGCTAAATGCTCTTATTTTTTTAGACATAATTGTTTTGTTCCTAATATTTTTGTATCTACTTAAACTTCTCTCTCCACTTAAAAAAATCACAAAAAAGATTGAGAATTTCTCAAGCGGAAATTTTAACAGCAGGATAGATATAGTCTCAAATGATGAGATGGGAACACTCTCAAAAGCTTTTAATACAATGGCAGCATCTCTAGAGGGGTTAATAAAAAGCAGGGAGGAGCTACTGCGAGATATAGGGCATGAGCTAAGAACTCCAATAGCAAAAGGAAAATTTCTCATCCAAAAGATAGAAGATAGTGAGCAAAAAGAGTTGTTAGAAAAGATATTCTCAGATTTGGAGGTTTTAACAAGTGAGCTAATAGAGTTAGAGAAGCTAAACTCTACAGAGCTAAATATCTCAACTTTTAGTGCTGAGACACTTATAACAGAAGCACTCAGCAAGTTATATATAGAGAAGGAGTCAAACATCACACTCCTAATTGAAGAGGATTTTAAAATAGATGCCGATTTGCACTATCTCTCAATTGCAATTAAAAACTTACTAGATAATGCACTAAAATATGCCACCGAATTGCCAATTACCATAAGAGCTTCAAAGCAGAAATTATATGTTATCAACAGAGGCAAAAAACTCTCAAAAGAGTTTGAGTATTACCTAGAACCGTTTACACAAGAGCTCTCACAAAGAGATGGCTTTGGACTTGGTCTTAGTATTGTCAGCAAAATCATAAATAAGCACAACTTTTCCTTGAGCTATTTTCATAAAAATGAAGAAAACATTTTTTGCTTAGACTTTTCCTAACGACAATAAGCCCCTAATACAGAGCTTTAACAAAGCTTGCTTACTGAACTACAAACTCAGTAAAGTAGATACCTTTAATGCGACCATCTGAAATCATTGCATTTAGTGTATCCATAATTTGGTCACTTATTTTTTGCTTGCCCTTTTTAGAAGAGATCTCTTCTAATGACTTTGATGTTAGTATTCTAATGACTCTATCTCTTATAACTGGAGATTTGTTGTCCAACTCTATGCTTAGCTCTTTGCCTTCTAACTCTAGTGACATCGTAACTTTGAGGTATCTGCGGCCTGAGTCGCTCTTTAAGTTTACTGTAAATGTGTCTAGTGGGTATAAAATACCTATATCATCTAATTTTCTTGAGTCACTGTAATTATTCGAAGTTTGTCTAGTTTGTGGTGCTCTTTTTTCACTAGCTTGCGGTGCTACCTTATCGTTTAGAGGTGCGTTATCATCACCAATAAGCATAAAGGCTACTATAGCACCAACGATAATAATCAGTACCAAGACAACAATGATAACTATTATCAACATATTACTAGATTTTTTTTCTGTAACTTGATCTTGAGTGTTTTCTTCTTCTGCCATACTCTTCCCTTAAAAGTTATTTTGCTAGTATATCGCAATATCAAAAATAATTATTAATTATCATTACTATTGTTTAAATCTTTTAGAGGTAAAAACTCATATGCTTCTGCATTGTAGTATTTTATTTCTCCAGTTTCTATATCATAAAGCCACCCATGAATAGAGAGTTCTGATGCTTCAAAAGCTTTTTTTACTAATGGATATGTTAAAAGATTTTCTAACTGTTTCATAACGGAGAGTTTTTCTGTAAGTCTATAAAGCTGTTTTTTGTCGGCATTAGTGCCAAGGCTTAGTATCGCATTCATTTTGGCACTCTTTCCAAGTTCAAGCCATTTTTTCGTATGGATCAGAGATGGATCATTTATCTCTTTATACAGACTGCTGATGGCTCCACAATGAGTGTGCCCACAGATAATAATCTTTTTAACATTTAAAACGCCAACCGCATACTCAATGCCAGAGGCGGTGGCGTGATAATCTTCATCAGGCTTGTATGGAGGAACAAAGTTTCCTACATTTCTGATAACAAACAAGTCTCCAGGATCTGATTGAATCATCAAGTCTGGGATTACTCTAGAGTCAGAACAGCCAATAAAAAGAGCTTTTGGGCTCTGTCCGCTTGTAACTAATTTTAGTAGTGACTCTTTGTTTTCTTTAAAATATTCCTTGAAAAGTTCGTTGCCATGGGCATGCTCTTCTAAGTTCATCTATCAAATACACTTTGTAATCTCTAAAGCTTTTATTATCTCTTCAAAGATACTCCCAGCTTCACGATTATTATCATCATGGTATTCTATTACTAAAACTTCTCTCCCTCCAGAGATACTTGTAGTGTAAGTTTCAGGTTGTTTTTTATGTTTTTTAATTATATTTGCAACACAGTAGTTTACCTGCTCTTTCTCTTCATTGCCCTTATAAGCCAATGATAGCCTAGAAAATCTCTCTTCGCTTCTGAATTCAGCATCTATCATCGATATCCTTTATATATATGTCTTGAAATTATAGTCAATATAGTTTTAAAAATCTATCAACAAGCTAAAAATCAATACCATTCTATAAGTTTTGTTACTTCATCTACTATAAAAACTTTGAGGCTACTCTTCTCAAGAGGTTTTTTTGCTACTAATGCTTTTGTGATATTTTGCATTTTAGCCTCTTTTAATCTTACATCAAGACCATAAACATCCCTTACATCTCCCACTAGTGAGACCTCTCCAATAAACACAGTCTCTTTTGATATCGCACGATTTTTGAAACTACTGATGATGGCAGCTAAGACTGCTAAATCTGCACTAGTCTCACTTATCTTTATACCTCCAGTTATATTTATAAAAACATCATAACCAGAGAGTGGGATCTCTAGCTTTCTCTCTAGAAGTGCTAAGAGCATATTTAATCTGTTAGTATCAAATCCTGTGGCTTGTCTTTTTGAGTTTGGAGTATGTGATTCAGAGACAAGGGCTTGGACTTCAAGTATGATAGGGCGTGAGCCTTCCATAACTACAGTCAAAGCTGAGCCCGCTTGCTGGGAATTTCGGTTAAAAAACCTAGATGCCACATCAGTAGCTGATACTAAGCCATCACCTCTCATCTCAAAAACACCTATCTCACTTGTTGGTCCAAAGCGGTTTTTAAAACCTCTTAGGATGCGTAGCTCTTGAGATGAATCACCTTCAAAATAAAGCACAGTATCGACCATATGCTCTAATACCCTAGGACCTGCAATTGAGCCCTCCTTTGTGATGTGGCCAATGATGAAAATCGCAATATCCTTCTCTTTTGCTACTCTCATAAGTTCAAAAGTAATTTGCCTTACTTGTGTTACTGAACCGGGTGCCGAAGTGATATTTTCAGAGTAGATGGTTTGGATGGAGTCGATGATAAGAAACTCATAAGCTCTATGTTCGAGTTCAAGCAAAATCTGCTCTAATCTAATCTCACTAAGAAGATAAAGGGTGTTTTCATTTGATTTTAAACGATTTGCACGCAGTTTTATTTGCGAGGCTGACTCTTCTCCTGTTACATAGAGAACATTTTTAGAACAAGACGCAATATTTGAGGCTATCTTTAGAAGTAGGGTAGACTTACCAACTCCCGGACTTCCTCCGATGAGAGTAAGTGAGCCTGGAACTATTCCGCCACCTAAAACACCATCAAGCTCAATATCTAAAGAGCTATATCTATAGACTTCATCTTCTATGATGTCGTTTATACTTATAGCTTTTGAAGCTTGATTTGAGCTAGTTTTTGTTTTCTTTACAACCTCTTGTTGATGCTCATTAAGTTCAACAAAAGAGTCCCACGCAGCACAGTTAGTGCATTTTCCCATCCACTTTGGAGTTGTTAGTCCACAATGTTGACACTCAAAGAGAATCTTTTTTTTAGCCATATTTATTGCCTTAATTTTACTTTGTCACGACACTTGTGTCTCTTTTATTTTATAATGATAAAGTATGATAGTTAAGAATAAAAAAAGAAGTTAAAAATATGGCAAAATGTCATATAAAAGAAGAAACTATGCAGTTTCTTCTACAAAAATAGCATCTAAAAGAGTATCTACAAACTCATACTTGTCAAATGGAATGAAATCTTCACTCTTCTCACCAGTTCCAACAAACAAAATAGGAAGTTCTAGTGCATAAGCTATGGAGAAAACAGAGCCACCTTTTGCTGTTCCATCTAGCTTTGTGATGATGATGCCATCTACGCCTATCATCTCATTAAACGCTTTTGCTTGTGAAATAGCGGAGTTTCCTTGCGTTCCATCAAGCACTAAGATGGTTCTATGCGGCGAAGAAGGGTGAGCTTTATCGCAGATTCTTTTTATCTTTTTAAGCTCATTTGCCAGGTTTGTTTGAGTGTGAAGTCTCCCCGCTGTATCGATGATAACATTGTCAAAATTTTTGGACTTTGCAGAGTCTATAGTGTCGTAGGCTACTGCCGAAGAATCATGCCCTTGAGCAGATGCAACTATAGAAACACCTATCTTTTTTGCCCAAAGAGTTAGTTGTTCAATCGCAGCTGCACGAAAAGTATCACCAGCACCGAGGATAACTTTTTTGCCTTCGTTTTTGTATTTAAGGGCTAGCTTTGAGATGGTTGTTGTTTTTCCTGCACCATTTACTCCAACTATAAGTTCAACAAAAGGAGCCGTAAATTCTGGCTCTTTGTAACTTGTGTATGCAAGGGTTGCTAGGAGTTTTGAGCGGAGTATATCTCTTGTTATTTTCTCTTGATAGGTTTCATTTAGAATTTTCTCTATTAGCTCGTACTCAACATCAGCTTCAAGCAAAATATCTTCTATCTCATCTTTTGAAAAAGTTAATTTTTTCTTTGGTACTACGCTTTTTATGGCATCAGCAGTCTTAGATAGAGAGTTCTTGATAAAGCCAAACATCTTTTTAAATCCTTACTTATTTATAGCAAGTTTGATATCGCTCTCTATAAGTTCTTCTTCTATTGAGCCTATGAAATGATTTATATATTTACCATCTTTATATAGTGCCATCACAGGGATTGGGTATCTATCTCCAAGCTTTAGTTCATTTACTATAGTGTCAGCTAAGCGGCGATTTTGATCAGAGTTTACAAGAGTATAGTTTGCGTTGTATTCATTTCTAAAGTCTAGTAGCTTAGAGTTTTCTATTGCCTCTTCTATAGAGATGCCAATAACAATAAGGTCATCTTTATACTTTTCTTGAAGTGAGGTTAGATGAGTCGCAGCTCCACGACATGGTGGACACCAAGTAGCAAAAATATCAAAAAGAACAACTTTGCCCTCTGCACCCTTTAGAATAAAGTCAGAACCCTCCTTTTTTACAACATACTGTTTGTTGTCAAGTGCAGTTAAAACAAACTCATTTTTTGAAATTAGACTGTTTGCATCTTTAGCTATTTCATCGCTTTTAGTTTTATCATCGCTACATGCAACGAAAAAGAGTGCTGATGTTAAAAGAAGTGAGGTGATAGTTTTTTTAAACATTTATAGTGCCTTTGTTGAATTATTATTGTAAAATATACGAAATTATAACCGAAAGATTTTATATGTGTCTTACAAAATCAACTTTTAGACAAAATTGTATCAAAAAGATGAAGAATGCCCCAAGGTCAAATAGATACTATAGGGATGCAATAATAAATAAACGACTATTAAAAGAGATAAAGAGACTAAAACCGAAGTCAATTTTGTTTTACTATCCACTTGAATTTGAAGCAGATATAAGAAAAACACTCTTAAGAGTTCGTAAAGTTTGTGATGTTTATGTGCCATTTATGCAAGATAAAAGTTTTAAAGTAGTACCATTTAGATTACCGCTAAAGAGAAAGAATTTTGGTATTTACGAAGCGGGAAATACACTAAGAAATATAAATAAAATTGATATAGCCATAGTACCTGCGGTTGGGGTTGATGGTAACTTACAAAGAATAGGTTTTGGAAAAGGGATGTATGATCGTTTTTTTGAAAAGTTAAAAAAGAAACCATATACTATCTTTGTGCAACCAGACATTTGTTTTACAAAAGAGTTTATATGTGATGAATATGACATTGCATGTGATTTACTATTAACGCCAAAAATTATAAAAAGACGGAGAACTAGGGGCTAAAAGAACAGGAAAAAAAATGTTTAATGAGATACTAATAGGTGGCTCCGTTGCCACTATAAGTGGTCTTTTTGGTTTTTTTATCTCTAAGAAAATTACTCATGCAAACTTTGATATTTTTGTTGATAAAGCAAAAGCAAAAGCTGGTGCTATAGAAAATGAAGCGCAGCACCTTCTACATAAGTCAAACTTAAGAGCTAAAGAGATTGAGTTTGAAGCTAAAAAAGAGTTTGATAGTGCAAAAGAGCGAGCAAAAGCTCACTTGGCTCAACGAGAAGATGATGTTATAAAAAAAGAACAGAGTTTTAAGAGATATAAACAAAATGAAGAGAAAAGACTTCGTGATGAGGTAAGAGTTTTAGAGGCCAAAAAGATAGACTTAGATAGAAATGAAAAGTCACTAGAGGCACTAAAGAAGCGGTATGAAGAGAAGATTGATGAAGCACTTCATGCTATAGAAAATAGTGCAGGAATGACTCAAAATGAAGCTAAAAAGGTTTTACTAGAGAGTATAGAAGAGAAGAGTCGTGCCGATGTTGCGCATATAGTTAGACGCTATGAAAATGAAGCAAAAGTTGAGGCTAAGAAAAAAGCAAATTATATTTTAGCTCAAGCTACAAGTAGGTTTGCAGGTGAGTTTGCATCAGAGAGGCTCACTAATCTTGTTCACTTAGAAGATGATGAACTAAAAGGTCGCATCATAGGAAAAGAGGGCAGAAATATAAAAGCGTTGGAGATGCTTCTTGGTGTTGATATTATTATAGATGATACACCAAATGCTATTTTAGTTAGTAGTTTTAACCTATACCGCAGAGCAATAGCAACAAAAACACTACAACTTCTTATAGAAGATGGAAGGATTCAGCCAGCTAGAATAGAAGAGATTTTTGAAAAAGTCTCAGAAGAGTTTGAAGACAAAATACTAAGTGAAGGTGAAGAGCTTATCTCTGATATGGATGTAGGAGCTATGCACCCTGAACTGATTAAACTGATCGGAAAGCTAAGATATAGAGCTAGTTATGGACAAAATGCACTAGCACATACTATAGAAGTGGCACACTTGGCTGGGATTATGACATCAGAGATGGGCGGAGATGCAAGACTTGCAAAAAGAGCAGGCTTGCTTCATGATATTGGAAAATCTTTAACCCATGAGTGTGATGGAAATCATGTTGACTTAGGTGTTGAAGTTTGTAACCGCTACAATGAACATAGTGTGGTTATAAATGCTATTTATGCCCATCATGGATATGAAGATATGAACTCTATAGAGTGTGCGGCAGTTTGTGCAGCAGATGCACTCTCAGCTGCAAGACCAGGAGCTAGACGAGAAGTTTTAGAGAGTTTTCTAAAAAGAGTTACTCTTATAGAGGAGATAGCATCAGGATTTTCTGGAGTTAGACAAGCATATGCAATAAATGCAGGTCGTGAAGTAAGAGTCATTGTAAATGCTACCTTAGTCAATGATGATGAGTCTGTGCTTATCTCAAAAGAGATTGCAAAAGAGATAGAAGAGAAGGTACAATATCCCGGAGAAATAAAGGTAAATGTTATCAGAGAGAGTCGTGCTGTAGAGTATGCTAAGTAGAGCTAAAACTTCTAGTAGGTTGTTTAACTTGAACTACCGTGAATTTATAGTAGTCTATACTCTATATTATGTTTTTTTAGCTCCTCTTCAAACATAGTAAAGTACTCTCTAACCTCATTCTCATCATAACCACTCAAAGATAACTCAACATTTGGTTTTTTATCTATAAATATAGGGAGTGACGATAGCTCTATATGTGCTGGTATGAGACTCATTTGAGATATAAGAGTCTCTTCGCTCGTTTTTGCAAGAAGTGTTAGTCTATACTTTAGAGCACTTTTAGAGAAAAATTTTGAGATAACATCGCTTATCATAGGGTGTGCCATCTCGGGAAAACCTGGAGTGAAGAAAAATCTATCCTCTAAAGAAAACCCTGACATATTATTTACAGGGTTAAAAAGTAGTTTAGAATTCTCTGGCAAATCTGCCATATGGACTCTATGTGGGTAAGCTCTTTCGCCAAACCTATCTAAGATATCTTTTTCAAACTCTTTGTGTCTTACTACAGGCTTTGAGGTAAAGATATCAGCCGCTATCTCTCTTGTAAGATCATCAGGCGTGCAACCAATACCACCAAACGAAAACATCACAGACTCTTTATCTGATTTTATAAGCTCAAAACAGTTTTGAAGTAGTTTTAACTCATCTCTTACAATGAAAGTTGCAAAGAGTTCATGTCCATATTTTTTTAATTCATCACGGACAAATTTAAAGTGTTTATCCTCTCTTCTAGCGTTAAGTATCTCAGTTCCAATAATAAGTGTATAAAAATTCATACTTTTTAGTATCCTTCTTCTGTATCATTTATCTCTGAATCATCATATGGATCCATATGTATGAGTGTGTGTACAATCTTATTGTCATCAAAAAGAGCTTTTATCTTTGCTTCGACTCTATCGGCTACTAGGTGAGCATCATATAAAGAAACACTTACATTAAAAACTGCATGAACTGAGATAAAGATATGTGAGCCAGAGATTCTAGTTTTTAAGTAGTGATAATCGTTTAGCTCTTCTGATTCTAAGACATCTTGAATCCTCTGTATATCTTCTTCTGGGAGTGCCACGTCTAAGAGCATTAAAATACCATCTTTAATGATGGGAATAGCAGAGTAGATCATATATAGAGCAATAAGAACTCCTAAAATAGGATCAATCAACTGCTCACCAGTATATGCAATAAGAGCTAAGGCTAAAAGAATTGCACCGTTTGAGAGAAGATCTGTTTTATAATGAAGTGCATCAGCTTTTATAACCATATTATTTGTTTTTTTAGCAACAAAGTTTAAAAATAAAACAAGCCCAAGAGTTATGATAAGTGAAGCTGCCATAACCCAGATACTGCTTTGCATAAATGACATCTCTCTAGGATGAGCAATCTTTACAAGGGCTTCATAGAGTATAAAAATAGCCGAAAAAGATATAATAGTTCCCTCAACCACAGCAGCGAGAGGTTCTAACTTGCTTTTTCCATAATTAAACTTATCATCAGGATTTTTCTCAGCAGTATTGAGTGCAAAGTAATTAAACATAGAAACAATGAGGTCTAAAAAACTATCAATAGCGGATGCTAAAACAGCAATAGAACCACTCAAAATTCCAACTGTCGTTTTCATTAAAACTAAAATAGCTGCAACTGTTGTTGAAACCACAGTAGCTTTTTTCTCTAAACGCATTAATATTCCTTAATTTTACTTTGTAAAATGAAGGAAACCCTTCACTTTATTTTGTCACGGTATCGGGAGTAATCCCGCTAACTACGCTAATACCCCAAGGGCACTTCCTTCGGCAGGAAGCCCTCGGCACTTGTGCCTCTTGTTATTTCCTCTGGCTCCCACGCTCTGCGTGGGAGTCTATATATAACACCTAAAAATATACATGAGTTCCAACGCGGAGCATTGGAATTAGCAAAGGGTTTCCTTCACTTTATTTTGTCATGCGATTTTGTATTACACTATTGTTCATTATAATTTTTGGTACAATTGTAACAAAAATTACTGATATAAAGATTGATATGAACCTAGATGAGATAAGAAAAGAGAGACAAAAATGGATGACATGGAAAAATATCAAACCACTTCGTGATGCTTTGGGTACTCTGCCTGATGGTAGCTTTGAGATTACATTAGGAGAAGCTATAAAGATAAGTTCAAATGAACCTTGTGATGTATATAGTGTTGCAAAGCTTTTGATGCCTTGGAGAAAAGGGCCTTTTGATGTTTGTGACACATTTATAGATGCTGAGTGGAAGAGTAATATCAAGTATAACCTGCTTAGAAAACATTTTGATTTAAAAAATAAGAGAGTTGCCGATATAGGATGTAACAATGGATATTATCTGTTTCGCATGCAAGAGGACAATCCAAAGACTCTAGTAGGCTTTGATCCATCACCTCTTTATAAGACGCAGTTTGATTTTATAAATCATTTTGTAAAGAGTGATATTGTTTATGAACTCTTGGGAGTTGAGCATCTGCCAGTTTACGAAGAGAAGTTTGATACCATCTTTTGTTTGGGTGTTTTGTACCATAGAAGTGATCCAATAGCAATGCTTAAGTCTCTTTATCGTGGGCTTGATAAGGAGGGTGAGGTTATTCTTGATACCTTTTATATCAAAGGTGATGAAGAGATGGCACTTTGTCCAAAATCATCTTATTCAAAGATACCAAATATCTACTTTGTTCCAACAATACCAGCTTTAAAAAACTGGTGCCACAGAGCTGGGTTTAGTAGCTTTGAGGTTTTGGAGACTATGCAAACAGACGCAAGTGAGCAGAGAAAAACTTCGTGGATAGAAGGGCAGTCATTGCAAGACTTTTTAGATCCAGAGGATAATACTAAAACTGTAGAGGGTTACGACGCACCTGCAAGAGTATATGTACGACTGATAAAATAAGATAAGGGTATTTATGAATGAAGAAAATGATAAGGATCTAGAACTTGATGACTATAGAGAAGATGAGCAAAACTCAGTTGTATTAAACACGCATGAGAATATAAATCGTGATTTGTGCGGAGAAATCATGAGGATAGAACAAGGCTATGTAGAACTCCGCCTAACTACAAGCACTGAGATGGTTGCAGATGAGCAAGGACTTATTCATGGTGGTTTTATCTTTGGAGCAGCTGATTTTGCGGCGATGGCGGCAGTAAATGAAAAAAATGTTGTCTTAGTTGGGAGTGAGAGCCATTTTCTCTCACCTGTAAAGTTTGGAGATGAAGTAAACTTTGTAGCTAGAGTTAGACATAAAGAGGGAAGAAAAAGAAATGTTTATGTTGAGGCCCATGTTTTAGATATAAAGATATTTCATGGAGAGTTTAGAACAGTAATAACTGAAAAACATGTCTTAAAACTCAAACTTCTCGATGCAGAGGAATCTTAAGCCTTAGAGATTTTGTATCCAGTAGTCTGCGTAAGCTTGCTCTTGTTTTATGGTGGTAGTTCCTCCATGACCAGGATACAGGGTCTTGTCAAAATCAAACTTTTTAAACTTTTGTAGTGAAGCTTTCATATCTTTGGGAGATGAGTATGGAAAGTCAGTTCTTCCTATTGATCTCTCAAAAATAAAATCTCCGCTAAACATGGCATCTTCTATCTCTATCATAGAGCTTCCCTCACTGTGTCCAGGAAAGTGGTGAAACTTCACTTTGATACCATCAAAATCGAACTCTTCATCTGGCTTAACTTCTATATCCGGAGTAGATGGAGGTAGTGCCGGCATCCACGAGCTATCTTTAAGCATCTTTACATCATCTCTTGGCGTATAGAGTGGGATGTTTAGTCTCTTTTGTAACTCATCATTTGACCAAACATGATCAAAATGACCATGAGTGTTAAGAATGGCTACTGGATTTTTAACATTTTGCTCTACCCAAGACGTGGCTCCAACTCCTGGATCAATGATAAAATCTTTACCATCAACGCTTACTATATAGCAGTTGGTTTGGTAGTCACCCATAGCTTGAACATTTATCTTCATAGTTTCTCTTTTTTGTTTGGATTGTAACAAAATAATATAAAAAAATAGAACTAAATTTTCAATAGTGCAAATTGTGTATAATTTTTGATATAATAATTTTTGTTAAAGATTTTTAAAGGTTAGAAAAAAATATGAACAAATATGCACACATAACAGAATACTTAAAAGGGTTTTTAAAAGCCGAAGTATCAAAAAGAGGCTTTAAAAAAGTTCTAGTAGGGCTTAGCGGTGGATTGGACTCTGCTGTCGTTGCCGTAATAGCACATAGAGTTTTTAAAGATGAACTTTTGTGTGTTAAGATGCCATCACAATACTCTTCGCAAAACTCACTTATAGATGCAGATACGCTATGCAACGACTTCTCTATAAGAGCTATTACAGCTTCTATAGAGCCGATGCTTAGTGCTTATGAAGAGCTAAACCCCGATATGGATAAGTTGAGAATAGGAAATTTTTCATCTCGCATGAGAATGGCTACTATCTTTGATATATCTGCTAGAGAAAATGCTCTGGTTTTGGGTACTAGTAACAAAAGTGAGTTGATGCTGGGTTATGGAACTATTTACGGAGATCTAGCTTGCGCTATAAATCCCATAGGTGATTTGTACAAAAGTGAGATTTATAAACTAGCTAAGTATTTAGGTGTACCAAAAGCCATTATAGACAAAGCTCCTTCTGCTGATCTGTGGGAAGGACAGAGTGATGAGGATGATTTGGGTTACACCTATGCCAAGATTGATTCTGCTTTGAGACTTTTGGTTGATGAGAGATTAAGTAAAGAGGATATTTTAAAAAAAGATATAGATAAAGAGATGCTAGAGATGCTAATAAAAAGAGTCTCTAACAATAGCTTCAAAACAGAGATGCCAAAAATTGCGAAAATGGTCTAAAGACTTTAGAAATTAACTTTAAGGATAAAATATGATGAAAGTAGCTTTTAGTAGATATGAGAGTGGACGAGAAGAGCATGGAAATGTTGCAGATGTTTTAGATGGGGAAAATTTAAACCAAGTATCAAAACTTGAAGAAGAATTTGCCGCTTATATAGGTTGTAAATATGCACTTGCAACTTCTCATGGAACTTCTGCTTTGCATCTAGCGATGTTAGCACTTGACTTAAAAAGGGGTGATAAAGTAGTTTGTAGTGTGAACGCTTTTCCAAACGTAGCTGAGGTTGTAAGACACTTTGATGCTGAGCCAGTTTTTGTGGATATTGAAGCAAATAATTACAACATAAACTTAGATCTATTAGAGGCTTATCTAGAAGATAACCAGTCAAAAAAACTAAAAGCGGTGATTGTTACACATATAGCTGGTGTTAGTGTTGATTTGGATAGACTCTACTCAATAGCGAAGATTTACAATGTTAAAATAGTTGAAGATGCAAGTGAAGCTTTAGGAGCCTTGTACAGAGGTAAAAAAATAGGCTCAACAGGCGGACATATAACTTGTTTTAACTTCTCTCCGCATCTGAAAAAAAATGTTTGTAATGGTGGTATGCTCGTTAGTGATGATGATGAGATTATAGAAAGAGCCAAACTTTTAAGTAACCATGCGATAGTTAGAGATGAAGATGCACTAGAGTATATCTACGATGTCGTAGATATAGGAAATGATTACTCTATGGGCGAATTAAATGCTGCTTATCTTAGAGCGCAACTTGTAAAACAAGACTCAAATATAAAAAGACAACAAGACATAGCAAAGGTATATAGTGACACACTTGCATCAACTGAGCATGTGACTATCCCAAATATGAATAATGAAGAGCACCCCTTTTCACTCTATATTATAAAAGTAGATAAAAATCGTGACTCTTTTGCGTTAGAGCTGAAAAAAGCTGGTGTAGAGTGCGGAGTTCACTATATTCCTCTGCACCTGCTTTCTTATTACAAATCAAAATACTCGTTAAAAATAAATAACTATCCTATAGCACTACAAAGTTTTCAACAAGTCCTATCACTTCCAATCTATGCAAGTATGAGCGATGAAGAGGTTAAATTTGTTTGCCAAAAAGTAAAACAGATAGCAAAAACAAGAGTTTAAAAGAGTTGAAGAAGAGTTTAGTTTTCTGGGTTGAGAGATACTTCTATAAGCCAACTCTTTTTGATAAACTCCTCTCTTGTTTACTGCTCCCTCTTAGCTGGATATACTGCTTTGTTATGTTTGTGCGATTTAAGAGTAAAACTATAAAAGATTTTGATATCGATATAGTAAGTGTTGGCAATTTAAGCGTTGGCGGAAGTGGTAAGACTCCCCTTGTTACTGCTCTTGCATCAAGGTATGCTGATTCAGCAGTTATCCTTCGTGGTTATGGGCGAAAAAGCAAAGGACTCATTGTAGTAAAGCAAGATGGAAAAATCTTATGCGATGTAGATGTTAGTGGAGATGAGGCTATGATATATGCAAAAAAACTCTCCTCTGCCATAGTAATAGTAAGTGAAGATAGAGCAAAAGCTATAAAAAAAGCTAAAGAGATGGGAGCTAAAATTGTTTTTTTAGATGATGCTTATTCAAAGCATGATATAAAAAAACTAGATTTTCTTATAGATGTAGATACAAAAAACAGAAGATGTTTGCCATCAGGCGCATTTAGAGAGAGACTTTGGGCTACAAAAGATGCCATAACTCTAAAAGAGAATAGAGATTTTAAAAGAGTAGTGCATCTTAGAGATAAAAGTGATAAAATGTCACTTGTATCTGCGATTGCTAGACCATCAAGACTTGATGAGTATTTACCAAAGGGTGTGATAAAAAAGCACTACTTTGAGGACCATCACTTATATACAAAGGGTGAGTTAGAGGATATTTTAAGAAGTGATGGCACACACTCGCTTTTACTAACTTATAAGGATTTTGTAAAGGTTGAAGCTTTTAATCTGCCTATATCTCTGCTAGACTTAGAAGTAGAGGTTGAAGGTGCGGTATTTGATATTATTAATAACTATAGGATGAGAGATTGAAAAAAAAGATAGAAACGGTAAAAACACTCCTTGATGCACTGCCATTTATTAAAGAATTTAGGGATGAGATAGTTGTTATTAAGTATGGTGGTTCGGCCCAAACATCAGCACAATTAAAAGAGAAGTTTGCAGAGGATATTCTTTTAATGTATTTAGTTGGCATCAAGCCTGTTATCGTTCATGGTGGTGGCTCTAAAATCACAGAGATGCTGGATGCTCTAAATATTGAGTCAAAGTTTATAGAGGGTCAAAGAGTTACAACTAAAGAGGTTATGCGAATTGCTGAAATGATACTAAGTGGAGAGATAAACAAAGAGATAGTGTCACTTTTAAACTCGCACGGTGCAAAAGCTATTGGTGTAAGTGGTAAAGATGCGCACTTTATAACTGCAAAAGCAAAAGACTTTGCAAAGTGGGGACTCACTGGAAATATAAATGCAGTAAAACCTATAGTTATAACTAAATTAATTGCTGATAATTTTGTTCCTGTTATTGCTCCAATAGCGGCAGGGGAAGAGATGGGACACCCTGGGTTTAACATAAATGCAGATCTGTGTGCATCTTATGTTGCAAAGGCTATAGGGGCGAATAAAATAATCTTTTTAACAGATACTCCGGGTGTTTTAAACAAAGATAAAGAGTTACTAGAGACTCTTACAAGAGATGAGATAGAAGTGCTAAAGTCTGATGGAACTATACATGGTGGAATGGTTCCAAAGGTTGATGCTTGCCTTGAAGCCATCGAGGGTGGAGTAAATAAAGCACATATTATAGATGGTAGAATAGAACACTCAATGCTTTTAGAACTCTTCACTACAGAGGGAGTTGGGACACAAATCATTTTGTAGTTAATGAAAGAATTGTATAATCTCGAAATATGTAAATAAAACTAAGGGATAGTAAATGTCAAAATATAGTGCACTGTTTGAAGATGAAGATGATGTGTTTTTAGGTTCGCCAACAAGTAAGTTGATGGATATAATGTTCAATGCTAATAATGATGTTGTTAGATTTGATTTAGAAAATTTTATGAAAAAAAGAGCTGCAATGGAGTTGCTTTTAGAAGAGCATCTTGGAGAAGATTTTCTTAGTAAAGTTGATCAGTTTATAGTCTCAAACCAAGACGAGGTAGGCACTAAACTCAAGAGTCTTAGTATAGAATTAATGGGTGAAATAGTATCTAAGAGTGAGTAGGCTTTAGATGAAATTTTTACAAGTTTTTCTTCTTTTATCACTTATTTATAGCTTAAGTTTTGGTGATGAATATAGAGAAAAAAAGACAATCTCCTTGGCAAAGGATGAACAAAAGAAAATTCTTGTAAAATACGAAGATAGTTCAAAACTCTTTAAATTTAGCTGGACGCTGTATAAAAACCTGGGATTGGTAATTCATCGCTCATACGACAAAGTTATAGCTCAAAACATACTCTACCAAGAGATGAGAAATCGTTTTTTTAGACTTGAGCTTAGAAGTCGTGGAGCAAACCGCTTTAATCCTCCATATCTGCTAGTTAAATTTAAAGAGTTTGATTATGAAACTAAAAAAGCAATATTTGAGCTTTTTTTGTATGACAAAGATCTTGAAATAGAGCTCGTAGATCTTAATAATTTTAAAGAGGTGTGAATGCAAAGAGTTGAGTGTGAGATTGCTAGGCTTATAAAAGAGGTTGATTATGATGAAGTTACTCATCTTTTTAATAAACTCGCAGGTGGAAAAAGACTTCGTGCAAAATTAATTTTAAAGATAGCATCAAAGCATCCAAAAGCCCCACTTTTAGCGGCTATAGTTGAGCTTATCCACGCGGCGAGCTTGCTTCATGATGACGTAATAGATGAAGCAACGATCAGAAGAGGCGCGGAATCTGTAAATGCAACTGATGGAAGTAAAGTAGCGATAATGCTTGGAGATATCTTGTACTCAAAAGCTTTTACTGAGCTAGTTGGGTTTGATAAAGATATAGCAAAAGTGATATCTTCTTCTGTAACCGCGCTTAGTAAGGGTGAGATGCAAGATGTAAAGATGGCAGATGAATTTAACGAAGATGAAGATAAATATTTAGATATGCTCTATCTAAAGACTGCAACTCTTATAGAAGCAGCTGCTTACGGGGCTGCTCTTTTAGAAGACAAAGATGCGAAAAAACATGCCATCTATGGTAGAAATCTTGGTCTATCATTTCAAATTGTAGATGATATCTTAGACATAACCGCAGATGCAGCTACTCTTGGAAAACCTGCGATGAACGACTTTGTAGAGGGAAAATGTACATTACCTTATATCTATCTTTATAAAGAGTTAGATAAGAAAGATAGGCTTAGACTAAAAAGTTTACACGCAAAGTCTATAGATGAAGAAGAGACTCTTTGGATAAAATCTAAGATGCAAAAGCATGGAAGTATAGAGAAGTCATTTCTACTTGCAAAAAAACTATCCCAAGATGCAATGAACGCCATAAAAGGTGATGAAGAACTAACTCAAATCCTCCAAACCATGATAAAAAGAAGTTACTAATGCACTACTTAAATATAAGCTTTTCACATAAAAATTCAACTATGGAGATTAGAGAAAAACTCTCTTATCCAGATGATGAGCATCTACATGCTTGTTTGAGTAAACTAAATGAGAGTGAGGCTATAAATGAGACTATACTTATCTCAACCTGTAATAGGATGGAGATATTTTGTAGCTGTAGCGATATTGTATTAGCTACACAACATATCTTTGAAAAGCTCACGGCCCGTGCTGAAATTTCTATAGAAGAGTTAGAAGGAAGAGCTGATATATTTGATGATAGCAGTGCTATCCATCATCTCTTTAGTGTTGCCTCTTCGCTTGATTCTATGGTCGTTGGTGAGACCCAAATAGCCGGGCAACTAAAAGATGCTTTTAGATTCTCTTATGATAAAGGTCACTGTGGTCAAAAACTAGCCCGTGCTATGCACAACGCTTTTAAGTGTGCAGCACAAGTTAGAAATGCAACTGATATCTCTTCAAAACCAGTCTCCATAGCAAGTGTAGCAGTAGCTAAACTAAAGTCAGTTTTAGAGAGTGTTGAGGGGATGAAGGCTTTAGTTATAGGTACTGGAGAGATGTCTGAAATAACGGCCAAACATCTAGTCTCAAATGGTGCAGATGTTTATATAATGAACAGAACAAAAGAAAAGGCTTTCGTGTTAGCACAGGAGTGTGGTGCTAAGGTTTTGGACTTTGACCAACTCTCAAAAGCTGTAAATGAGTTTGAGATTTTATTTACTGCTACTTCAGCTCCTGAGCCTATCATTACAGATGAGATTATTAAGTCATGTGAATTTGATAGATACTGGTTTGATTTGGCACTTCCTAGAGATATTAACTATCACAAAGGAGAGAGGATTAACCTATATCAGATAGATGATTTAAGAACTATAGTTGATGAGAATAGAGGTCTAAGAGAAGATGAGGCTAGAAAGGCTCATACCATTGTAGGAAGAAGTACAGTAGCGTTTTTTGAATGGCTTGATACTTTAAATATAGAGCCGATGATAAAAGATATATACTCAAAAGCTTTTGAGGCTGCAAAGATAGAGAGCGATAGAGTTATAAAAAATAAATATATCCCAAAAGAGTATGAGCAAGAGATCCGTAAGATGTCCGAGCAGGTTATAAAACGCTTTTTACACGATATGACCTCAAAGATGAGAAGTGTATCACAAGACTCAAAATCAGATATGATAACTGGAGCTTTGCAGTTTTTGATTAAAAATGAAAAACAAGAGATACCAGATAAATATAAGTGCGAACATGACCTAAGTATCGCACAAAGGGGAAGCAAATGAGAAGAAGTCGGGCTTTTATACCAACTACAAAAGAAGCGCCATCAGATGCAACCTTGCCTAGTCATCAGTTTTTAGTTAGAGGTGGATTTATAAATCAACAGGGTTCTGGACTCTATAATTTTTTACCACTTGGAAAAATAGTTTTAGAAAAAATCAGAGCTATAGTAAAAGAGGAGCTGGATAAGGCAGGATGCAACGAAGTTCAACTAAGCTTTATAACTCCTATGAGTCTTTGGCAGAGGAGTGGTAGAAGCCAGACTATGGGCAAAGAGATGCTTCGCATCAAAGATAGACATGAAAACAGCTTTGTGCTTAGTCCTACAAATGAAGAGGCTATAGTTGAGCTTGTTAAAAATAGAGTAACAAGTTATAAAGATTTACCGATAAATTTGTATCAAATAAATACAAAATTTCGTGATGAAGCAAGACCTAGATATGGACTTCTCCGTGGCCGTGAGTTTTTGATGAAAGATGGATACTCTTTTCATGCTTCTGAGGATGATATGATAAGAGAGTTCCACCTTATGCAAGATACTTACAAAAAAATCTTTACAAGACTTGGACTTGATTTTAGGGTGGTTGAAGCTGACAGTGGAGCTATTGGTGGGAGTGGAAGTAGAGAGTTTCATGTTCTTGCAGATAGTGGAGAGGATACTTTAGTGGTTTGCGAGAGTTGTGAATATGGTGCAAATATAGAGACCCTTTACGAGGATGAGAAAAAGATAGAGGAGCTAAAAGAGAGAAGTTATGAAGATCTACAAACTCAAGACCTTGATGATAGATGTTCATGCGGAGCAAAACTTAGCTTTAAAAAAGGTATAGAAGTTGGGCATATTTTTCAGCTTGGGACTAAGTATTCAAAAGCGTTAGAGGCAAACTTTAATGATGAAAATGGAAGAGCAAAAGCATTTGAGATGGCAACATTTGGCATCGGAGTTAGCAGGCTTGTAGCTGCGGTTATTGAACAAAACCATGACAAAGATGGTTGTGTCTGGACAAAAAGCACAACTCCATATATGGTAAATATCTTAGTTTCAAACATTAAAGATGATGAGCAGGTGAAACTAGGCGAAGATCTTTATAGTAAGCTTTTAGATAGTAGTGTTGAGGTTATTTTAGATGATAGAAAAGAGAGATTTGGCTTTAAGATGAAAGATGCAGAGCTTATAGGATTTGTTTATACCATCATCATAGGTAAAGAGCTATCAAATGGCATAGTTGAGATTTATGATAGAAAAACTAAAGTAAAAACATCTGTAGAAGCGAGCAATGTTTTTGCTAAGATAATGGAACTTATATAAGATGATTTATTTTTTAATATATCTTTTTTTAGAGGTCTTAATATCTGTAAATATCTCCTCAACCATCGGTGGGCTCTTCACTTTTTTTGAGATAATAATAACTGCACTTATCGGGATTCTTATACTTCTTAATTTTAGGGAGACTCTTTTTCAAAATATTACAGCTGTCTCTTACCACGCAATAGATCTACAAGAGTTTCAAAGGTTAAACCTCTTTACAATCATAGGTGCTTTTTTACTAATAGTGCCGGGATTTATGACAGATATTATAGGTGCCTTAATGCAGTTTAGCATTTTTACGAGGATGCTTGTTAACCGTTATAATGTACAATCGTCGAGCAAGTATAAGAGTGAAGATATACAAAAAAATCAGAAAAAGGATTCAGATGTCATTGATGTTGAAGTTATTACTAAGCACCCTGATAGTAAGTAGTTGTTTAGAGGCAAATACAAATGCAGATATGGAGGCTTTTTTAAAAAAGTCGTTTTCTGCTAATCCAAACATATTAAAATTAGATGTAAAAGTTCATAAAAAAATTAAGCTAGATCAAGTTGATGGCTGGAGCGCTTTTATAGTAAATGTAGATGCTAATGTAAAAGATAAACAAGGTAGTCGTGATATTAACCAAAAAATGATTTGGTTCTCAAACGGAACTACTATTTCACCAGACCTTATAGACTTAAAAACAGGAAAATCTCTAAAAGATTCAGTCTCTCCATCTTTTGAGTCTTCTCACTATAAGAAGCAAAACCTGATATATGGAAATGCTGATGCAACTCATAGAGTAGCTATTTTTTCAGACCCTCTATGCCCATTTTGTAGAGACTTTGTTCCAAAAGCGATAGAGTATATGAAAAAAAGTCCGAAAAAGTTTGCCCTTTACTACTATCATTTTCCATTAGAGTCTTTGCATCCAGCAGCTCTGACACTTGTAAAAGCTGCAACAGCAGCCGAGCTAAAAGGTGAAAAAGATGTTGTTTTAAAACTTTACAAGGTTGAAGTAGATGCACGTGAGAGAGATGAGAGTAAGATACTTGCAGCGTTTAATAAAAGTTTGAAGACAAATATAACTCTGCAAGATATAAAGTCAAAATCTGTAGTACAACATTATACTAGTGATATGAAAATAGCAAGTGAGTTGATGGTAAATGGAACGCCTACAGTGTTCTTTGATGATAAGATAGATAAAACAAAAGCAAAATACCAAAAGGTAAAGTAGATATATGAAAAAGTTAGTAATAGCCACTAGAGTCTCAGATTTGGCACTTTGGCAGGCTTACCATGTAAAAGCAAAGATAGAAAAGAATTATCCAGAGATAGAAGTTGAACTAAACAAGATAGTAAGTGGTGGTGATAAGGTTTTAGATAAACCACTAGCCCTCATCGGTGGAAAAGGTCACTTTACAAAAGAGCTCGAAGATGCAATGCTCGCTTCACGGGCTCATATGGCAGTCCACTCACTAAAAGATGTACCGACTTATATTCCTGAGGGCTTAGAGTTGGTCGCAGTGACAGCAAGGCAAGACCAAAGTGATGTTTTTTTATCTCATAAGTATAAAGACTTAGATGATTTACCAAGGGGTGCGGTAGTTGGAACAACAAGTCTAAGAAGAAGAATGCAACTACTTTGCGAGAGACCAGATTTGCAAGTAAAAGACTTAAGGGGAAATGTAAATACAAGACTAAGAAAGCTTAAAGAGGGTCAATATGATGCCATTATACTAGCTTACATAGGTCTGCACAGACTCGATTTGTTAAAAGATATTCCATTTAAAGAAAAATTGTCATTAGATATGATGATACCACCTATGGGACAAGCTGCTCTTGGAATTGAGATAGTTTGCAAAGATGAAAAAGTAAGAGAGATAGCAAAGAGTTTAAATGATGAAGAGACTTATATCTGTACACAGATAGAGAGAGATTTTATCTCTAAAATAGGTGCAGGATGTTCAGCACCTGTTGCTTGTAACGCTGTTATAGAAAGTGACAAAGTTATTTTTAGAACTATGATAGGCTTTAGTGATGGAACAAAAATCATGCAGGAAAAACTTATAGTAGATGTGAAGAAAAGTCAAAATTTAGGTTTAGATATGGCTAAAAAGATGATAGATAATGGAGCGTTAGAACTGCTCGAAGATGCACAAAAATGTGCTTTTAAAGATGAGATGCCACAAAGATTATAAATTAAATATTATTCTCACCGAAAGGCGAAGCTTTAGTGAGGGGAATTTTAAAAGAATTCACTTCTTTTAAAA
The DNA here is from genome assembly GCF_000445475.1 of Sulfurimonas hongkongensis. Taxonomy (NCBI): domain Bacteria; kingdom Pseudomonadati; phylum Campylobacterota; class Epsilonproteobacteria; order Campylobacterales; family Sulfurimonadaceae; genus Sulfurimonas; species Sulfurimonas hongkongensis. The sequence continues at coordinate 126,075 of NZ_AUPZ01000013.1, read as the reverse complement.
AGGAGACAAAAATGCATAAAACTATAGAGTTACTAAAAAAGCACGGTGAATTAAGAGTTATCGAGGATGAGTTAGATATCTATCTTGAGATTCCACATTTGGCATATGCAGAGGTTAAGAAAAAAGATGGCGGAAAAGCTATACTTTTTACAAATGTAGTTGATAATAAAAATGGTAAAAAATTTGAAGAGCCTGTGCTTATGAACCTATTTGGTTCATACAAAAGAACTGAACTTCTCTTTGGAAGAACTATAGAGTCAGTTGCAGATGAGATTACAAAACTTTTGCATATGAAGCCACCAGCAGGTTTCATGGATAAAATTTCTATAGCAGGCGAGCTTTTTTCACTAAAAAATATCTTTCCAAAAAAGACAAATAAAAAAGGTGCATGTCAAGAAGTTGTATATATGAATGATGAGATTGACCTTAGTAAAATCCCTGTTCTAACCACTTGGGAACAAGATGGTGGACCTTTTATAACTATGGCACAAGTCTATACTCAAAGCTTTGATGGGACTATGGTAAATGTCGGAATGTATAGACTTCAAGTCTTTGATAAAAATCATTTAGGAATGCATTGGCAGATACATAAAGACTCATCCCACTTTTTCGACCAGTATCAAAAGGCTGGAAAAAAGATGCCAGTTACTATTGCTATAGGAGGGGACCCCCTATATACTTGGTGTGCTACAGCTCCCCTGCCTTATGGGGTAAACGAGCTTTTAATGTATGGTCTTATCACTAAAAAACCAGCTAAACTAGTTAAGTCTTTAACTACGCCTCTATATATTCCACAAGATGTTGATTATGTAATAGAGGGCTGGGTGGATACACAGGAGATGCGTATTGAGGGACCTTTTGGAGATCATACTGGTTACTACACTCTAGCAGATTCGTATCCTGTTATGCAAGTGAGCGCAATTACGACAAGAAAAAAGCCAACATATTTAGCTACAGTAGTTGGTAAGCCACCGCTTGAAGATAAATATATGGGTTGGGCTACAGGAAAGATATTCTTTCCACTTTTAAAGACAACGGTACCCGCTTTAATAGACTATCATATGCCAGAAAATGCTGGTTTTCATAATTTAATACTAGCTAAGATGCAACCACTCTACAAAGGTCATGCAAAGCAGTTTATGCATGCTTTTTGGGGAACTGGGCAGATGAGTTTTGTAAAGCATGCTATCTTTTTAGATGAAAATGCCCCTAAGCTAGATAATTATGAGGCGCTTGTTTCATACATTTTAGACAGATTTGCTCCTAAATCACTTTTTATCTCAGAGGGCGTTTTAGATGCACTAGATCACTCATCTCCAGAGAGTCTTGTTGGTGGAAAACTAGGCATTGATGCAACTGCTGCAAACAAAGTTGAAGCTCCACACCTTTTGGGTGATGAAGAGTTGCTCTCAAAAATAAAAGAGTTGATTCCTGATGCTTCGTCCGTTCATCAATATATGAGGAGAACAAAAAATCCTATTACAGTGATTAGTGTAGATAAAACTAAAAGTGTAAAAAAATACTTTGATGCACTAATAGAACTTAGTACAAACATAAGAATTGTAGTATTTGTGGATGAAAAAAAGAATGATATTATAAATCCATACATGTTGGTTTGGCGTGTTACAAATAACATAGATGCTCAAAGAGATATCTTTATATCAGGCTTGATGGTCGGTGTTGATGGTACAAATAAGAGCCAAATAGATGGATTTACTAGAGAGTGGCCAGATGATGTAGAGTGTACTAGTAGTGTAGTCAAATCTCTTAAAAATAAAGGGCTTTGGGATTTAGATGAAAAACTAAATAATAAGTTCCAACTCTAGCTTTTAATAATAAGACGTGATTAGATGTTTTCATAAGCTTTCTATAATATCTTCTAATGTAATATAGCTATAATTATACTCGAGGTATGTCTTATGAAAAAAATCTTTATAGCTCTTACGATAGCTCTTATCTTTTCTTCTTATTCTAACGCTGCAGTTTATAAAGGGCAGAGGATCTTTATAAAAAAATGCGTGGAGTGCCATCAGCAACGTCAAACATTTATCTCTTTAAAAACCACATATGAGTGGGAAGACCTTATGCGCGATAAAGGAAGAGAGTTGGCATATATCCATCTTAAAGATGAAAAAGCAAAAGAGTCTTGGAAGTATTTTAAAAGCTCTTCATATACTAAAAAAGCAAAACATTTAGAAGATTTTTTACTAGAGTATGCCAAAGATAGTGGAAATGTCCCTGCTTGTAACTAGCCTTCATTTATAATTCAAATATTTTAGATAAAATACAAAACTTATTTTCTACGAGAAAATCTAGTGCAAAGCAAGGAATATAAATGAAAAAAATGTGGTCAGGTCGCTTTTTAGCAAGTGCATCAAACTTATTAGATGAGTTTAATGCTTCAATCATGTATGATAGAAAACTCTATATTGAAGATATAGAAGGCTCACTAGCACATGCACAGATGCTAACACATCAAAAAATATTAACTAAAGAAGAGTTAACTCAGATAACAGATGGCTTAGCACAAGTAAAAAGCGAGATAGAATCAGGTGAGTTTGTTTGGAGTATCCATGATGAAGATTTGCATATGGGGATTGAAAAACGCCTAACTGCCATCATTGGAGATGCTGGGAAAAAACTACATACTGCAAGAAGTAGAAATGACCAAGTTGCAGTTGATTTTCGTCGTTGGGTATTAAAGAGAAACTTGGATATTATAGAGTCTCTAAAGCTTTTAATGAGTGAGATTTTAGTGGTGGCAAATGAGCATACCCAGACGCTTATACCCGGAATGACGCACTTGCAACATGCTCAACCTACTAACTTTGGTTTTCATCTATGTGCATATCTTTCTATGTTTAAGAGAGATATAGAGAGATTACAAGACTCATATAAGAGATGTAATGTCTCTCCTCTTGGTTGTGCAGCCTTAGCTGGAACTCCGCATAAAATCGATAGAGACATGACAGCAAAACTTTTAGGGTTTGATAGTGTGAGCGTGAACTGTTTAGATACTGTGAGTGATAGAGATTTTGCATTAGAGATTTTGTTTAACATCTCAACTATGATGATGCACATCTCAAGGCTTAGTGAAGAGCTTGTTATGTGGTCTAGTTATGAATTCTCATTTATTGAACTTAGTGATGAGTACTCAACTGGCTCATCTATAATGCCACAAAAGAAAAATCCAGATGTTCCAGAGCTTCTTCGTGGAAAAACTGGTCGTGTCTATGGCTCCTTGATGGGACTGCTCACTGTTATGAAAGGGCTTCCTCTAGCCTATAACAAAGATACTCAAGAGGACAAAGAGGGTGTTTTTGACTCAGTTGAGACTGCTCTAATCTCACTTGAAATTTTAAAAGAAGCTATAAAAACTATGGAAGTAAAATCTCATAATATGCAAAGTGCTTGTTCGGTTGGACATTTAGCTGCTACAGATTTGGCTGATTATCTGGTTGAGAAATGTGGCATCCCATTTCGTGAAGCTCACTTTATAACAGGTCGAGCAGTTGCAAAAGCTGAGGAGCTAGGTATTGACTTGAGTGATATAGAGTTTAAATACTTAAAAGAGATAGACGCAAGAATAGATGAAGATGTCTTAGAATATCTCGTACTTAAAAATTCTATGAATGCAAGAACTTCAGCCGGTGGAACTTCGACTGTAAGAACTAAAGAGCAGTTAGAGTTTTTTAGAAAATTTTTAAAGGATAATAAGCAATGAAAGTAAGTATAAAGCACAAAGATGGCATGAAGTTTGAGGCAAAAACTTCAAAGAGTAGTTTTATAATAGACTGTCCAGTTATCTCGCCTATAGAGTATTTTTTAGCTGGAATAATCTCATGTAGTGCATCAGATATAGTCTTAATTCCTAAAAATCAGGATAAAACAGTAACAAATTTAGTTGTTGATGGGGAGGTTGTAAGAAGTGAATCTCATCCATGTAAATTTAACACCCTGCATCTGTCTTATAGCTTTGACTCTGATGGAGATGATTTGTTGGCTAAAAGATGGGTTATGGCATCTTTAGAGACATACTGTTCAACTATAAATACTATCCGAGACTCTACTGCAATATCCTACACTATCACTCACAATTCAGAGCTAATCTGTCAAAATGAGCAGATGATTTCAGGCGGAGGCTCAAAGATAGATATGGGCGAAATAGAGTCTTGTCCATCTTGAGAGAGATAAAGATTTAGATGCCATAAAGCTTATGATAAGAGCCCATTCTCGAACTTACTCTCTTTAAATAATGCTTAGGTTCATCAAATCTCAAATCTTTTAAAAGCTTGTTATAAACTTCTTTGGGCTTTTTTTCGTTTATAAGTGGAGCTGCTTTTTTCATATTATATGTTTTTGTAAAAGCCCATGCAACATTTCCAGCACCAGTATTATACGCTGCAATCGTGCAGTAAAGTCTACTTGTAGGGTCTTTTATATCTTTTAGATACCTGTAGTAGAGGATATGAAGATAAGCACTTCCCATCGTGATATTGTTAGTGCTATTGTAGAGATAAGTTCCGCTTACAAGTTTTTTTTCATTATATAAAAAGTTATATGTATCAATTCCGGCAGTTTTTGGAACTATCTGCATCAGCCCATATGCAGGAATATGTGATCTCGCTCTTGGGTTAAAGCTGCTCTCAGTTTGCATAACTGCAAAGACAAGGGAGATTGGAATTTTTTGTTTTTGTGCATGTTCTTTTACATCAGCATAGTAGACTTTTGAGCGTTTAATCATAGTATCTTTTGGAAGTGTTACATTTAAAGTGTAAACTTTTGCATCTTCTATCTTAGATGATTTTTTTGCTTTTATATCATCATAAACTACATACTTTTGTACATACTCTTTAACATCTTTTTGAGAAGGAGTCTTTTCAAAAATCACAGTTGAGAGTATAGGCTCAGCTTTTACTTGTGCGTCTACAACTGCTGATGGTTTTTTTATCTTTTTAAGCTTTAGTTCTAATGGATCGCTATCTTGCAAAGTTTTAGTATCTATGGTTATGGTCTTTGCAAGGGCTAGTTGGAGTTTTTGCTTTGCTTCTTCTTGGCTTTTAGCAATAGCTTCTATGGTAATTGTCTCATTTTCAAAGTCAACATCTGTTCTTGTTTGTTTATCTTTTTCATAAGATACCCAATTTTTTGGAGTTGAGAGTTTAGGTTCATCCCAAAAAACTTCAAGTCCTTTTTTATACTCATTGTAGACTCTTTTTTGTTCTTTTGTATAAATCTCAAACTCACTCTCTTGAGTCTTTTTATATGTGTCAAACTCGGTAGTTTTAGAGTTGAAGTTTTGCATTTGCTCTTTTTTAAAGTCTTGCATATTTTGCGCTAAAAGCATAGATGATAGGCAGACTAAAAGCAATGCATTTTTATACATCTTAGAAGTGACCTTTTGGATCTGCATCGCTAAAGTGATCCCATTTAAGTTTTGCTCCGCCTAAGATATGAAAATGTAAGTGTGGGACTTCTTGAGCACCATTTTCACCAATGTTTGTTACAACTCTATAGCCACTTTTTTGGATTTTTACCTCTTTTACTACTTCTTGAATAAAGTCCGTCATACCAGCCATAGTCTGGCTACTAACTTCATCAAAACTATCTACATGAGCCTTTGGAATGGCCAAAATATGTACAGGGGCTTTTGGGTTTATATCATGAAAAGCGAGAAATTTATCATTTTCTAGTACTACATTTGAAGGCAACTCTTTTTTTACTATTTTACAAAATATACACATATTTTTCCTTTTATTTTTATGGGTGTTGATTAAATTATATCACATAAATAGGTAAATGAAGCTATATGTAAATTATAATTGACTATAATCATTTCAAAATTTAAGAGGCATATTTGCCTCATGATTATGGAGACTCTATTGAAAGAGTGGTATGACAAAATTAACAAAGTCAAGAGTGTTGAAGCTCTTGAAGAGATTCGCATCAGTGTATTTGGAAAAAAGGGTGTCTTAGCAGCAGAGTTTGCCAAGATGAAAGATGCAAAAGGCCAAGAAAAATCTAAAATAGCAAAAGATTTAAATATGCATAAAAACTCTTTAATGAGTGAACTTAGTGCAAAAAAGGTAACCTTACAAACAGCAGAACTAAAAAAAGCTATGCAAGCAGAGGCGATTGACGTCTCAATGTTTAGCATGCAAAGTGAAGTAGGGGCTTTGCATCCTGTAATGGAGACAATGGATAGGATAGTAGAGTACTTTTGTGCTATGAATTTTGCAGTTAAAACTGGGGATATGATAGAAGATGATTTTAATAACTTTGAAGCTTTGAATCTGCCAAAGTATCATCCAGCTCGTGATATGCAAGATACATTTTATTTTAAAGATGAGATGTTACTTCGCACACATACATCACCTGTTCAGATTAGAACCATGATGGCTCAAAAACCTCCCATCAGGATGATAGCTCCTGGTGCTGTTTTTCGTCGTGACTATGATCTTACTCATACTCCAATGTTTCATCAAGTTGAGGGTCTTTTAGTTGATGATGAGAGCAAAGTCTCTTTTGCCAATTTAAAGTATATTTTAGAAGACTTTTTGAAGTATATGTTTGGTGATATTAAGGTCCGCTTTCGTCCATCATTTTTCCCTTTTACAGAGCCATCAGCAGAAGTTGATATCTCTTGCGTTTTTTGTAAAGGTGAGGGCTGTAGAGTCTGTTCTCAAACAGGTTGGTTAGAAGTTTTAGGATGTGGAATAGTTGATCCAAATGTTTTTAAAGCGGTTAAGTATAAAAATGTAAGTGGTTATGCTTTTGGTTTGGGTGTTGAGAGATTTGCTATGCTTATCCATCAGATTGGAGATCTTCGTTCACTCTTTGAAGGAGATATAAAGTTGCTGGAGCAGTTTCAATGATAGTTACAAGAAGTTGGTTAAATGAGTGGATAGATCTTAGCTCTGTCACAACTGAGGATTTGGCTAAAAAGCTTAACTCTATTGGGCTAGAAGTTGACCGTATTCATAGCTACAATGTTGCTAAAAAAATAATAGTAGGTAGAGTTTTGGAGTGCGAAAAGCATCCTGATGCTGATAAGCTAAATATTTGTAAGGTTGATATTGGCACAAGTGTTCGCCAAATTGTTTGTGGTGCCTCAAATGTGAGAGCTGGACTTGATGTGGCAGTTGCAACTATTGGTGCATGTATGCCAAGTGGAGTTGTGATAAAGCCTGTCAAACTTCGAGGTGTTGAATCTGAAGGAATGATTTGTAGTGCTACTGAGATAGGGCTAGAAGATGCACAAGAAGGCATCTTAGAGTTAGATAGTAGTATCGGCGAGTATGAATTAGGTCAAGAAGTTTGCACAATTGATACACTAAATGATGAGCTTATAGAGATAGAACTAACTGCAAATCGTGGAGATTGTCTTAGCATTAGAGGTGTTGCAAGAGATTTAAGCGCAGCTTATGACAGACCTCTTATAGAGACTATGATAAATGAAGATGAAGACAAAAGAGTAGGAATAGGGCGAATTTTAAGCCTCTCACATGAAACTCAGCTTGATGTAAACCTTCGCTACAGAGCAGTTGATGTAAAAGAGTTAACTCTTCCTCTTATTATTAAGTTAAGATTAGCACAGTTAGAAGAATCAAGAGGCACAGATATAGAGTCGCTTATGCTCTATGTAACACATAGTAGTGGTGTTATTTTAAGAGCTTATGATTATGGGTTTTTCTCTACCGAGGGCGAGTCCATAGCAAAAATCGAGCTTAAAAAAGATGAAAATTCTTATGCAAGTATCTACTCTAATGCAAGAGATGAGAAAGCATCAACTATTGGAATTATCCAAGAAGATGCGTCTAAAGCAAAAGATGATGAGAGTACTATTTTAATAGAAGCTAGTTATATTCCACCAGATATTATCTCTAAAAAAATGCAAGAGTCAAAGATAGACTCTGGACCTATGTACTATAGAACATCAAGAGGAAGTGAACCTGAGCTTAATCAAGGACTTGATTTTTGTTTAAATATCATAGAATCATACTCATCTTCACTTGTTTATGGTGGAACTATAGAGCTTGGTGACTCTTATGAAGATAAGATTATAACAGTTACAAAAAAAGAGATAGATGAGATTATTGGTGCCCAGATTGATAGAGTTAGGATCACTAAAATTTTAAGAAACTTAGGCTTTGATACAAACAAATCATCTCAGGACAACTTTGTTATAACTGTACCTAGATTTCGTCATGACATCACACATAAGCAAGATATAGTTGAAGAGATAGTGCGTCTTGTCGGAATTGACAACATTCCATCTAAGCCTTTGGTTTTTGCTGAATCTTCTAAACTTCAAGATGATTATTTTGCATACAAAAAAAGAACTATCTATAGACATAGAGCTGCACAGAGTGGTTTTTTTGAAAATGTAGCCTTTGTTTTTGATGAAAAAAAGGTTTTAAAGGAGTATGGATTTGAGACAATTCATGAAGAGTTAGAGTTAATAAATCCAATAGTAAACACACTTGACACTTTACGACCTACACTTATGACTGGTCTGCTTAAAGCTGCCTCACACAATGTTAAAAATGGGAAAAACTCCATAAAACTATTTGAAGTTGGCTCAGTCTTTAGTCCAACTAGAGATGAATCTATAAAGATGGCTTTTATGTTTAGTGGGGATAAAGAAAAAGATAGTCTTTTAAACGCTGGAAAACCTCACAGTGTTAATTTTGCACACTTTAGTCAAAAAATCTCAGATATTATAGGAGAGTTTGAACTAAAGGAGCATGAGAGTAAACATAAACTTTCACATACCTATCAGTGTGCTTCAGTTATACAAAACGGCGAAATAATTGGAGAGCTTTTTCGTGTGCATCCTAGTGTTGAAGAGAGTTATGACCTTTATGCTACTTACCTTTGTGAGCTAGACTTTACAAAACTCTCATATGGACTCAAGACTGCAAAAGCATCATCAAAATACCAAGCATCGATAAGAGATCTTAGTATTATAATGCCAAAATCTATGAAGTATGAAGAAGTTAAGAGCGTGATTGAAAAAAATGCAACAAAAGAGCTTGTTAGATTTTATCCAGTGGATAGGTATAGTGATAAAGCTTTAGGGAAAAATATGAGTCTCTCTATCCGTTTTGTGCTTCAATCATATGAAAAAACATTAGAAGAAGAAGACATTACATCAACAATGGATACTATTTTAAAAGCTCTGAGTGAAGAGCTAAAAGTAGGGCTTAGATGAGTGAAGTCATAGTTAGCAATGCGAGTAGTTTTTTTCTAAAAACAGATGATATCGCATCTGATAAATCAATATCACATCGCTGTGCTATGTTTGCAATGTTGGCTAATGGAACTAGCGAGATAAAAAACTTTTTAAGAGCTGAGGATACTCTAAACTCTTTAGAGATTATCAAAAATCTTGGAGCTAAAGTTAAAGATGATGGAAATAGTATAAAAATCACCTCTGATGGCATTAAAGAGTCTTTTGAGATTTTAGATTGTGGAAACTCTGGAACTGGTATCAGACTTTTTTGTGGACTCTTAAGTTCTGCAAAGGGTCATTTTATCTTGACTGGCGATAAATATCTTAGGCTAAGACCGATGAAGAGAGTAACAGAGCCTCTTCGTGAAATTGGTGCTATTATAGATGGAAGAGATGAGTCAAACTTAGCACCGCTTAGTATTCGTGGAGCTAGCCTTAAAGCCTTTGATTATGAGAGTAAAATTGCATCTGCACAAGTTAAATCTTGTATGATTTTAGCGGCACTTAGTGCTGATGGAGTCTGTTCATACACTGAACCAGAGCTCTCTCGTGACCATACTGAGAGAATGCTCAAAGGGATGGGAGCAGATATAAAGGTTGATGGACTAAAAACTACAATAACTCCTATGAAAAAGCTTTTATCTCCTCTTAGTATTAGAGTTCCAGTTGATCCATCAAGTGCCTTTTTCTTTGCAGTTGCCGCGGCTATCACACCTAATGCAAGTATAGTTTTAGAGGGTGTTACACTAAATCCTACTCGCATTGAAGCTTTTAAGGCACTTGAGAGAATGGGAGCGGATATTAGCTATGAGCTAACTGAGAACAAGTATGAACCAATAGGCGATATACATGTAAAATATGCTCCGCTTAAGGGCATCGTAGTAGAAGATAATATCTCATGGCTTATAGATGAACTCCCAGCTCTCTCTATCGCTTTTGCATGTGCAGAGGGTGAGAGTGTAGTTAAAAATGCCGAAGAGTTACGTGTAAAAGAGTGCGACAGAATCTCTACAGTAGTTGAGGGTCTACGCTCAACTGGCATAGAAGTTCATGAGTATAAAGATGGTTATAAAGTTCTAGGTGGCGAGATGAAGAGTGCAAGAGTTGATAGCCATGGAGACCATAGAATTGCTATGAGCTTTATCATCGCAGGGCTTAGATGTGGGATGAATGTTACTAATATAGAGTGCATCAACACATCTTTTCCAAACTTTTTTGAACTACTACAAAAGATAACAAAAGTAGAATTTAAATAAAGAGGAATTTTCTTTGGACTTGTTCAAAGAAAAGGAGACAAATATAAAAAAGCCTCTCGCCGACAGGCGTAGCTTTAGTGAGAGGAATTTTCTTTGGACTTGTTCAAAGAAAAGGAGACAAATAATATGAAAATTGAACTAGCTGAAAATTATGGATTTTGTTTTGGAGTCAAGCGTGCTATTAAGATAGCAGAAGAGAATAAAAACTCTGCTACTTATGGACCTCTCATACATAACTCAAAAGAGATTGCAAGACTTGATAGAGATTTTAAGGTTGGGCTCACAGATGACCATAAAAGTTTTAAAACAGGCGATAAGGCAGTTATTCGTACTCACGGTATCCCAAAAAATGAGCTTGAAGAGTTAAGAGAGAACAGGGTTGATGTTGTAGATGCAACTTGCCCTTATGTGACAAAACCACAACAGATTTGCCAAGAGATGAGCGAAGCTGGCTATGACATTGTTATCTTTGGAGATGAAGCTCATCCTGAGATAAAGGGAGTTAAAAGTTATGCTACTTATGGAGCTAAAGTTGTAACATGCCCCAAAGATTTAGAAGACGTAAAGCTAAAAGAGAGAGTTGCTCTTGTGGCCCAAACTACTAGAAGAGTTGAAGACTATATGGAAGTTGCAAACTATCTTATTCCTAGACATAAAGAAGTTAGAGTTTTTAACACCATCTGTAATGCTACTTTTGAAAACCAAGAGGCTGTTAGAAAAATCTCTAAAAAAGCTGATATTATGATTATCATTGGTGGAAAAAACTCGTCAAACACTAAGCAACTCTTTAGTATCTCAGAAGATTTTTGTCCATCTAGTTATCATATAGAAGATGAAAATGATTTGGATTATGAGTGGTTTATAGATAAAGAGTTTTGTGGCATTAGTGCTGGTGCGTCTACACCTGATTGGATTATCCAAAATGTAGTAAACTCCATACAAAACAATATTAACAAATAGCTTTTTTATCAAAATTTCAAACCTATACTCTTAAATTTATAGTAAAATAAACATAATTAAGGTACAATCACGCAATTTTTATGTAACAAGAGGATAGGCAATGGCGTTCGATAACGAATCATTCGAAGAAGAAGAAAATTTTGCAGAGATGTTTGCTGCAAGTGAGAAACAACAAGAAACTAGTCGCATCGTAGAGGGTGAGATAGTTGAGGTTCAAGAAGATGAGAACAGAGCATTAGTAGGTGTTGGCGATAAATTAGAGGGTATTATAAACCTTGATGAGATTCGCTCAAAAGATGGCAGTTTGATGTTTAATACTGGCGATAAGATAAAAGTAATGGTTATGGGATACTACAATGAGCGTCCTAAAATCTCTTACAAAAAAGTATTAGAGCTACAAAAAACCATTGACTTTATTGATGCACACAAAGAAGACTTTGAAGATTTAGTTATTGAGGGTGTCATTACTAAGAAAAATCGTGGTGGATATGTAGTAGAAGCTGATGATGTTTCTTTCTTTATGCCCCGCTCACTCGCTGCTTTTAAAGAGAGTGATGATGTAGTTGGTCGTAAAATAAAAGCTCAAGTAATAAAAGTAGATGCAGAAGAAAATTCTATAGTAGTATCTCGTCGTAAATTGTTTAACGAAGAGAGAAAAAAGAAAAAAGAGATCATTGACAAACTAATGCAAGACGATATTATCGTTGAGGGAAATATCAAAAAAATCACTAGCTATGGAATGTTTGTAGATGTTGGTGGTGTTGATGGGCTAGTTCACTACAATGAAATCAGCTATAAAGGTCCAGTTAATCCTTCAAAACTTTACAATGAGGGTGATACAGTAACTGTAAAAGCTATCTCTTATGATAAAGACAAAAGACATCTTTCTCTATCTATCAAAGCTGTTCAACCGGATCCATGGGCAGAAGTTGAGAGTGAGCTAGATGAAGGTGATACTATCACTGTAACTGTTTCAAATATTGAAGCTTATGGTGTTTTTGTGGATTTAGGAAATGATATAGAAGGTTTTCTACATATCTCGGAAATCACTTGGAACAAAAATGTTAAAAACCCAAATGATTATTTAAGTGTTGGACAAGAGATAGATGTTGAAGTTATTGAGATTAATCCTAAGACTCATAAACTTAGAGTTTCACTTAAGAGACTTCTTCCAAAACCATTTGACGAATTTGTCAAAAACTTTAGAGAGGGCGACGTTGTAACTGGAGAGGTTACATCTCTAACTGATTTTGGTGCGTTTGTTCGTGTTGGTTCAGTAGAAGGGCTTTTGCATAACCAAGATATCTCATGGGATAAAAACACTAAGTGTAGGGATGTCTTAAAAGTTGGTGAAGAAGTTGAAGTAAAGATTGCTAAAATCAATGAAGAAGATCAAAAAATATCACTAAACCGTAAAACTTTACTAGAGAGTCCTATTGATAAATTTGCAACTAACCACAAAGTAAACACTGCTATCAAAGGAACTATCCGTGATATCAAAGATTTTGGTGTTTTTGTGTCACTTGAAGATGGTGTTGATGCACTTATTCGTGATGAAGATTTGGCTCCACTAGTAAAAGAAGAGTTAGAGGTAGGTCAAGAGATTGAGGCTGCAATCGCAGTAATAGATACAAAAAGAGACCGTATCCGTCTATCTGTTAAAAAACTAGACTACATTAAAAATCAAGAACTTTTAGATGAGATTAATGATACGGCGTCAAACTCTCTAGGAGATCTTATAAAAGACAAATTCAAATAAGATGCAAAAAATATTAAAATGGTTCACTCCAGTCTTAGCACTAGGAGTTGCCATTTTTATCATCTTTTTTCTTATCTCTATAAATCCTTCATACGAGCAAGACTATGGGCAACCACTTACACATAAGAGTGAAGTCACGCAGAAAAAACCCCAAGATGTTTGGTTAAATCATTTTTCAAAAACCCAAACGCTAGGATATTTTTATCCTGTAAATGAAGTATTTATAGAGCTAGACTTAGATGAGGAGATAGTTAGTGAAACTATCTATAAGCTCTCAGCTTCGCTCTTAGACCCATACCAACTCTTTTGTTTAAAAGAGGAGCTAAAGCAGCATAGCTTGAAATATTATCTTATGAGAGACAAAGATAGTGTAGAGTTGCTTATCTACTCTAAAGATGTAGAGAGACTAAACTCTTTGGTAAGGGTTTTAAAAAATTATCAAATATCAGCAAAAGTAGAGCTGTTTAAAGAGGATGTGTAAAATAATGAAAACTACATATAGGGAGGCACTAAATGCCTAGTCTTAAAAAATATACAATAGTAGTCTGTGACCATATTCATGAAGCTGGTCTAGAGATGCTTAAAAATGATGAGAATATTAACTTTATAATGGCGGCTGATGAGGATAAGGTAAAACTTCTTGATATTATATCTGATGCAGATGTAGCAATAACGAGAAGTTCTACAGATGTTGATGCCACTTTTATTGCAGCTGCAAAAAATATGAAAGCAATAGTGCGTGCTGGTGTTGGTGTTGATAATGTTGATATCGAGGGATGTTCAAAAGAGGGCATAATCGTTATGAATGTACCAACTGCAAATACTATAGCTGCAGTTGAGCTTACAATGACTCATATGCTCTCATGTATGAGGATGTTCCCATACTCACATGATCACCTTAAAAACCAAAGAATCTGGAAAAGAGAAAAATGGTACGGTTATGAGATGAAGGGTAAAAAACTAGGTGTTATTGGTTTTGGTAACATCGGTTCACGTGTAGCAAAGAGAGCTCAATCTTTTGAGATGGATATTATTGCTTATGACCCATATATTCGTCCATCAAAAGTGACTGATCTTGATATGACTTATACTAAAAATTTTGAAGATATTTTAGCTTGTGATATTATTACGATTCATACGCCTAAAAACAAAGAGACTCTAAACATGATAGATGAGCCAGAGATTGCGAAAATGAAAGATGGAGTAGTCTTAGTAAACTGTGCAAGAGGTGGGCTTTATAACGAAGAAGCATTATATAATAACCTAAAATCTAAAAAGATTCGTTTTGCAGGTATAGATGTTTTTAACAAAGAACCAGCAATAGATCATCCACTCCTAGAACTTGATAACATTATAGTCTCTCCACACTTAGGTGCAAACACTTATGAGTCTCAGTATAACATTGGAACTCAAGCGGCACAAAATGCAATAGAAGCAGCTAAAGGCATCTCATTTGCTCATGCTATGAACTTACCAATAGATGAGAGTAAGATCCCGCCTTTTGTAAAACCATTTCTTGAGATGGGACAAAAAATTGGTTTCTTGGCATCTCAAATAAACCAGTCTCAAATCGTAGCTATAAAAGTTAGCGGTCAAGGTGAGATAGCTAAGTATGTTGAGTCTCTCTCTACTTTTGTTGCAGTTGGCGCTATGAGTGAGAGTTCAAGTGATACTATAAACTATGTAAACGCTGAGTTTGTTGCAAAAGAAAAAGGTATCAAGATAGAATCAGAAGAGCTTAGCGACTCATCAGTCTTTAAGAGCCTTATAACAGTAAAACTTACTACATCCGAGGGAACTACAACTATAAGTGCTACTATCTTTGATGATGGCGTTAAGCGTATAGTTGCAATAGATGGTTTTGATATTGAAGTGGCACTAAAGGGCAATATGATTTTGTTTAAAAATAGTGATGTTCCTGGTGTTATTGGAAGTATAGGTTCTACTTTAGCTAAAAACAATGTTAATATTGCAGACTTCTCGCTTGCAAGAAATAAAGATGCAGAAGCGTTAGCAGTTATCTTAGTTGATGATGTAGTTGATGAAAAAACTCTGCAAGAACTATCAGAGCTTGATGCTTGTTTGAGTGTTAACTACGCGAGAATCTAGATAACAAATCATCAAAAGCGAAGTTAGTGTGAGATAACCCAGAAGTGAGGTTTTAACCTCGCAGACAAGGCTTGAGAGTCACTTCCTTCTTCAAAGCCCCAAAACACTTTAAAACTCACAGTGCGAAGCTAAAATTGCTTCCAAAAGCCATGATGACTTTAAAGCTCAATATCAATCATTAAAAGAGATAAGCTGAGTATATTTTAGGCGCATAGTCTTTACTATACTCTCTATCCTTTCATCGCTTATCTCATTCATAAAAGAAAACTCAATAGAATTTCTACTTTGCTCATCACTATAACCCATGGCTCGGATAACTCTTGATGGTTTTGCAAGTCCTAGTGAACATCCCTCTCCATTTGTTATAAAGATTTTGCAAAGTGCTAGAGTTCTTATAAACTCTCTAGCTTTTATATGTTTTAGTCCAAAATGCAAAGAGTATTCAAGTGTGGAAGTAGGAGAAACAAAAAAGTAAATATCCTCTTTAAAACTCTTCTTTAACTCTTTTAAAAACTTAGCTTTTAACTCAAAATTAAAGCTTTGCATCTTTAGCCCATCAAAGCAGAGTTTTAGTGCAATAGTATCCATAAAGCCTATACTTGTTAGCTCAAATATCTCATCACCAAAAAGTAAAACTCCGCTAAGAGCAAAGCCTGTTAATTTGTAAGAGTCAAAATAAATAGCATCGCTATTCTCATCAAAGTGAGCAGATGCATTAGAAATTATCTTTGCATCTGTTATTTTTTTTATCCCTTTTATATCTGTTTTGACAAAGGTATCCATCACATAAGATGAGATAAAAATAAACTCTGCATCTACTAGTTTAGATAAGTCTACACTTCCATCTCTATTTAACTCAAGCCATATAAGCTTAAAACCAAGCTTTTCATACAGTAAACCAGCTTCTACAACAGCTTCGCTCTCACCCCGACTAATTGCAATCTTTGCATCTAACTCAAGAAAAAGACCTAAAAAACCCATTTTTGAAAATGGGAATGTTTTTATCATCTTATGTTTGTACTTTGTTTGATAGTCTAAACAAAGTTTTTCATATTCTTGATTTTGCTCTAGTGCATTTAGAGAGAGTGAGTTTGATAGTTCTATGTTTATAAGTGGATTATATTGTAATTTGTTTAGATATAGCATTTTTAACCTCTATAAGTAGGTACTTCTTCTTAGCTAAAAGAAGCAGATGGAAGTACCTACGAAAATCTTTTTTATACTCCTATTCTAGCTGAATGAGTATATAGATTCATCTTATTTCCTCTTGCAAAGCCGACAAGTGTGATGCCATGTTCATTTGCTGCTTTTATACCTTGAAATGTAACAGCGGCTTTAGATATCACTATGGGAATCTTGTGCATAACACACTTTACCACCATCTCCATAGATAATCTTCCGCTTGCATATAAAACAGATCTTTGAATATCTTTTCTAGATAAGCATGCAAGACCAACAACTTTATCAATAGCGTTGTGTCTTCCTATGTCCTCGGCTTCAAAAGAGCTACCATCTTCTAAAACAAGCCTTGCTTTGTGCACACAACCAGTGTTATCAAATAGCTCAGATGGCTTTGAAAAACTTCTCATTGTCTTTAGTGCATCTTCTGCACTAATAGTGTAGTCGGTGCTAATAAATGAGCATTTAAAAAGCTCCTCTGCATTTCCTGTTACACCGATACAACAGCCTGAGGTTAGAGTCTTTTCTTTAAAGAGATTATCATAACCCTCTTGTGAGACATCTGCATCTACATAAACACTTAGCCCATCATCACTAACTTTAAGACTCTTAACATCATCAAGACTCTTTATAACAGCTTCTGAGAGTAAAAAACCTACAATATGTGCATCTTGATATTTTGCGATGCACATAACTGATAGAAACTTTACTCCATTTAGAAAAAACTTGACTCTTTGCTCTTTTATAACATAATCTTCAAAGGTATCGACTCCATCTAAATCAAACCTCTCTATGACCACTCTTTTAGTGTGCTCACCTAAGTTAGGATGCAGTTGTAAAATCTCTGTGATTGTCATTAATTTAGTCATGCCAGACTACCTTTTTTCTTCAATATCCTCTAAAACATCTGGTGCTAACTGCTCAAGATGTTCTCGTGGATACTTTCCTGTGATTAAACCTTTAAGATTTCCTTTTACTGCGATCATTACCGAGTAAACAAAATCCATCAAGAAAAACATGATCAGTACGCTAGCTCCAAAATGGACATAGAGTAAATATCTCTTAAGTTGAATAAACTCACTGTGCGTAAAGGCATCAGGATCAATATACCAAATAACTATACCGCTAAAGAGTAGACTAGCCCCCATAATAACAAAGACTATAAAGATAACTCTTCTCATTGGCGAATAATTGCCTTTTAAAATCAACTTTTTTGTTAAAGAGTTATTAAAAAGAATCTTTGCATCTTTAAATGCGATAATGGTCATAGCAAACCATAAAGGAAGCCAGACAAGACCTAGCATCTCATGTGAGGCTCTTAGAAAAGCTACTAGATCTCCCCCACCTGAGCGCATACCCCAAGTTATGTTAAAACCTGTAATTATTAAAGCAGAAATTATGATAATATTTAACCAAATCACAGCTCTATGAAATAGAGAAAAAACTTCAACTTCATCACTAGGATTTGTAACTATTGCAACTCTTCTTCCGTACTTTGCATACATAAAACAAAAGATTGCAATCTCAGCTACAAAAACCCACCATATAAACTCTTGTCTCTCATTACTAGCACGAATAATCTCCGGGGCAATAGAGTTGTAACTAGGACCAAAAGCTGCATTTACCATAGCTTGATAGTTTGAAGTAGGCTCAGAGAGAACTCCGCTAGTATCTCCGGTTAAAATAACATGGAGGGGATACTTTAAAAAGTATTCCCAATCCATAATCATCATAAATCCGACAAATATAAAACCAAGTAGACCTAGACCTAAAAGGGTAAGTATATATGCTTTGTTTCTAGTAAAAAATGTACTACTTTGCATAATATACTCCTACCAACCGTAAGACTGTGTTGATATGCCTTTTCCATGAGCTACAGATCTATATGTTTTAATGGCCGCTACTTCGTTTGAATCACCAACTAACAAGGCCTTAGTTGAACACATAGATGCACACATTGGGACTTTGCCCTCTGCAATTCTGTTTTGTCCATATTTTGCAAACTCTGCAGGTGAGTTAGTCTCCTCTGGTCCACCTGCACACATTGTACATTTGTCCATCTTACCTTTTGTACCAAAAGCTCCATCTTGAGGAAACTGCGGTGCACCAAAAGGACAAGCAAATAGACAATATCCACAACCTATACACTTATCTTTATCGTGAAGGACTATGCCGTCCACCCTTATATAAAAACAATCAACTGGACATACTTGCTGACATGGCGCATCACTACAATGCATACATGCCATAGAGATAGACATCTCTTTACCTACAATACCCTCGTTGATAGTTACAACTTTTCTTCTATTTACTCCAACTGGAACCTCGTGAGCCTCTTTACAAGCTACAACACAACCATTACAGTCAATACAAAGATTCTCATCGCAGTAAAATTTCATTCTCGCATATTCTGGCTTACTCATTTTACTTCTCCTATGCTCTCTCAATTCTTACCAAAGAACACTTAGTCTCTGGACAAGAAGTCTGTTGATCGTAACCGTAACTTGTAACTTGGTTAGAGTTCTCACCAAAACTATGAGGAGCAGTTCCTGCTGGATATCTACTCTCTAAGCTCTCGCCACTCCAAACTCCAGAGAAGTTTTGAGGTAAAAAGACAGAACTCTTGTCTACTCTATAAGAGTATCTACACTTAATTTTAATCTTACCCTCTCCAGTACCATAGACCCACATCATTTCGCCATCTTTGAGACCTAGTTTTGCAGCTAGTTCTGGATGGAGTTCACCATACATCTCTCCTGAGAGTTCAGATAGATACTTAGATGCTCTTGTCTCAGTTCCTGTTCCCATATGCTCAACTACTCTTCCTGAGACTATATTTATA
Organism: Sulfurimonas hongkongensis; assembly: GCF_000445475.1. NCBI lineage: Bacteria > Pseudomonadati > Campylobacterota > Epsilonproteobacteria > Campylobacterales > Sulfurimonadaceae > Sulfurimonas > Sulfurimonas hongkongensis. Next base: position 106,735 of record NZ_AUPZ01000013.1, on the reverse strand, counting down.
GGATGTTCTGCAACCCAGTTTTTAGCAGTTTGTTCACTTGCATAACGAACATTTGTTCTGTAGTGATTCTCTATATCTGCTACTGCTGGATATCTTTTAATCAAATCATGTCTAAATGAGTGCAGAGGCTCTCTATGTTTTGGAATCTCATCTCTAAAGCCCCAAACAATAGTTCTAGCTCTTGCATTTCCATAAGGAGCAAGTCCAGCTGCAAGAGCATTTCTAACGAGTATACCACTATCATCAGTCTTCCAGTTTTTACCCTCAACGAGTTTCTTCTCTTCATCTGTTAGCTTGATACCACTCAGTTCTTCTATGTTTTTAGAAGTAATCTCATCATATCCACCTTTAATGCGTGAACCAACAGGTGCCACGCCTTGAGCTGCTAGTAGAGATACACCATTACGCTCAGTGCCAAATCTAGTTCTAAAACCCATTCCACCTTGACTAACTGGCAGATTTACATTGTATAAAACAGGGCTTCCTGGATGTTCCTGCGTCCAACAAGGCCATGGCAATCCATAATACTCTTTAGATACTGGACCTCTTCCTTTGAGTGAAGTTGTATCAAAGAGATGCCAATTAAGAGTATGCTTTTTAACTCTTGCAGCTGTTCTGCCTTGAAAACCAACAGTTTTTAAGATTCTAGCTATCTCATCTGTTGCATCTTCTGGCCAAGTAAACTCTCTGCCTTTGCCCATACCAGCTGTATACTCATCATAAAAACCCATTCTTTTTGCAAAGTCAAACAGAATCTCTTCATCTGGTCTTGCTTCATAAAGAGGCTCTATAACCTTACTTCTCCACTGTGCAGTTCTTCCCGTGTTTACAACAGTTCCAGAACACTCAACCTGAGATGCTGCTGGTAGCATATAAAGATTGTTCTCTCTTGTCGTAATTACTGCAGCATCATTTACATATGGGTCTATAAAAACAACCAAGTCTAGCTTATCAAGTGCTGCTTTAACTTTGTCTGTTTGAGTAATAGTTGAAATTCCATTTCCTATACATACTAGTGCTTTAATAGGAGTGTCAGCGTTGTTTTTAGCATTTGCTTCATCTAAAACACCGTGAATCCAGAGACTCAGACTAAAGCCTTTTGATTCCATCATCTTTTGAGACTTAAAGCGGCCTTTTAACCAGTCATAGTCCACTTTCCATTGAGATGCAAAGTACTTCCATGAACCCTCAGCAAGCCCATAATATCCCGGAAGAGTATCAGAGAGGCAACCCATATCTGTAGATCCTTGAACATTGTCATGACCTCTTAGGATATTAGTTCCACCACCTGGTTTACCCATGTTTCCAAGTACGAGTTGTAGGATTGAACCTAGCCTTGTGTTTGATGAACCTACAGTATGTTGAGTCCATCCTTGGTTCCAAATAAGACAACCTGGATCTGCTGTTGCAAAGGCAGTTGTAGCTTGGATAAGAATCTCTTTTGGACATCCTGTTACATCTTCTACGTGCTCTGGAGTGTATTCTTCACACTCTTTAAAAATCTCATCCATTCCATAGACTCTTGAGTCTATAAAAGATTTGTCATACCATTTGTTATCACGGATGAGTCTTATCATTCCGTATAAAAATGCAATATCAGTACCTGTTCTTATGCGACAATATAGATCACTCTTTGCAGCAGTTTTTGTATATCTTGGATCGACTACAATAATCTTTGCACCATTTTGCTCTTTTGACTTGAGTATATGTTGCATCGCAATCGGATGATTAGACGCTGGATTTGCTCCAAAAATTATAATAGCTTTTGAGTTTTGCATATCACCTAGATGATTTGTCATAGCTCCATAACCCCATGTATTTGCCACACCGGCAACTGTTGGACTATGTCAAATTCTAGCTTGGTGATCTATGTTGTTTGTTCCAAACATAGCAGCGAACTTTCTTATATAGTAAGCTTGCTCGTTACTACATTTCGCAGAACCTAAAAACTGAACTGCATCTGCACCATATTTTTCTCTGATGCCAATGAGTTGGTCTGAAATCTGGCTCATAGCCTTATCCCAGTCAAGTCTTGTCCATTTGCCATTTACTTTAGCAGTTGGATATTTGAGTCTGTTTGTACCTCTAACTTTATCAATCATATCGGCACCTTTACAGCAGTGACCTCCATGACTAATAGGGTGATCGTGAGCTACTTCTTGACGAACCCATACATTGTTTTGAACTTCAGCTATAACTCCACAACCTACTGAACAGTGCGTACAAATGGTCTTAATGAGTTTTGAGCCAGGATATGGATTTCTAATCTCATCCTTGGTTGCACCTCTTAAGACGCTATTGCTAGCAAATGCAGAAGTTGCTGTTGTAGCCGTTGCAAGTGAAGCCATTTTTAAAAAACTTCTTCTTCCAAAGCTTTTAAGCATTTTCATTTTATTCTTCCTTCTATTATTTATATATTAAAACGAACAAGTCCGTTTTAATAGGAGGGACTAAAGTCCCTTCCAACCCCCTAAAGCTACGAAAAGTAAACTTTTCGAGAGTTGTATTGTCAAAACGAACAAGTCCGTTTTAATAGGAGGGACTAAAGTCCCTTTCAACCCCCTAAAGCTACGAAAAGTAAACTTTTCGAGAGTTGTATTGTCAAAACGAACAAGTCCGTTTTTATTATTTAGCTGAGTTGTAAAACTCTTCCCAGGCTTGAGTTTTTGTGTACAAAATCTCTTTTTTATTTGAGTTTCCAGTTACAACACCATTTCCCATGTTGTCGCTTTCTCCTCTGTGCTTATCCTCTGTCGTAGCAGCTACTGCGACTACTGAAGTAGCAAGAACTGAAGCGGCAATCCCAGCACGTTTTAGAAAGTCTCTTCTCTTTAATATCTCATCAGACATATTCACTCCTCTTCTTATTTGTGGTTAAAAGCCACCCTAAAAGTTTGTATAAACTCTTAGGGTGACTCTTAACTCCTCCTCTTTTAAGCCGCTTTGATTTTTGCTATATCTAAATAAGATCTCTCAAAGTTGCAAAAGTTACCCAAAATTGCTCCAACATAGGAGTAAATCTTTGTATCACTAGACATCATTTTATAAGCTATCTCATCGCAAAATGGATTTATAACCGCTTCAAAAAGCTCTTTTTGCAGAGCTGCATCTAGCTCGCCTTTTATCTCTTGCTCTACTAGGTAGGCTGCTAAAGTAAAGATAAAACCAAAGTGATCTTCAGGAGCACTAAAATGAGCCTCATCTTTTCTAATCTTAGTCTTAGCTAAGATATCTCTTACCTTTAAAAGCATAGCTCCACCCTCTCTTTGCTCATAATAGTACGAGGCACTAAGAGAGATAAAAGATGAAAAAGGTACTAAAAACAGTTCTTGATACTCAACATAAAACTCATCATCAGAACCACTCTCTAAGTTTTGTAGGATTGACGCAGCAGCTTCGATCACATCATCATCAAAAGAGTTGATGGAGAGAAGTTTTAGGTTCTCTTTGATTTCTGGCAGTTCATTTTTTACATGATTTTCCACAAGTAAAAGAGATAGTAAGTTGTATATAAAAAGTCTTGCTCTATCTATTTCTTGATTACGCATTTAGTAGTCCTTCTTTTATCATTAGTTTTGGTTTGCAGTTCTCACAGCAGTAAAGTGTTCTCTGTTTTACTGGACTAAACGAGGCAAAGATAGGTCCCATCATCGCAGCAATTTTCTCAACTGACTTTGTAGTCGCAAACTCTACCCCACACTCAACACAAGCAAAAAGAGTATCTTTAGCAAGTGTTGTCTCTTTAAACCAAGATGGTTTTAACTCTATAATGTCACTCTCAAGTGTGAGACAATCTTTCTCAGGACATGATGGCTCGCAATATCCACAAGACGTACAGATAGAAGCGTTTAGTTTTAACTCATAAGTCTTTGGGTCTGCTACAAGTGCATCTACATTACAAGCTCCAACACAAGCTAAACAGAGTGTACATTTGTCTTGATCAACCTTTACAGTGGCGTAGTGGACATGCTCGCCAGTAGTTACTACTCCCAAATCTTCTTCGCCTATCATATGTGAGAGCCTGAGAGAAAAAACCTCTCGTTTTCTAGAGCCTATCTCATTGTATGAATATCTTGAGTTTTCTATAAACTCAGCTCTATCCATCGCATCTTGGAGTTCTTCTTTGTTTGAAGCTACTAAGATTGCATCTTTGTTGTACTTTTTTTGATAGATTTGATTTAGTATGGAGATGGAGTCTTTTACGCCCTTAGATAAAAAGTCTGAGTAAAAGATTACTTGAGAACCAGACTCTTGAAGTAGAGTCAGAAAAGTTGACTCATGCAGGAACTTCTCGCCCTCTATCTTAAGAGGTAAGATACTCTCTTTTAAAGAGACTTCTAAACCTTTAAGACTCATGATTTGTGGGATAACTAAAGGAGTGTGTGCACGAAAAAGTTTAGCCATCTCATAAATGCTCTCTCTCGTAGTTGGCGCATAGTCTAGTGCACCAGAAGGACATACCGAGATACAACCGCCACAGCCATGACAATCTATTTGTGAAAACTTTAGATGTTTACTTTCATCGATTTTGATGATGGCAACAGTTGGACAAACCTCTTCACACTTTGTGCAAACTTCTTCTCGTCTTTCGTGATATTGGCAAATATTTTGATCATAAATAGTAAACTTTTTATAGTCATAGTTTGTAAGATTTTCTCTGAGTGTGGCAAGTGTTGCATCTATAGAACTCTCTTGTGGGTCAAAGACTCCGCTTCTCTCTTTCTTTTTTTTGTCACGACCAAACCAAACTATTTGAGAGACTTTAAGCGTAGCATCTTTAAATGAGTCATTTACAACAGCACTGAGAGCCCCAATATGCCCATCAATAGACTTGATGGCATCTGGTAGGACATGAAAAAGATTAAACTCATCTGGAACCATAGCCTTTAAAAAACTCTCTCTTTGCTCTTTTGTTGCAATGAGTAAAACTTCTTTAGATACATCTTGGCTGAAGCTTGCATCTTGCGCCATATCAAAGCGAATGGCGTTTATTTCGTATAGTTTCTCAACATTTTTAATCTTTTTTGCTATAGGATCTTGGGAGTTTGAGATGTAAAAGTCTATCTCATCGGCTATGACTTCTCCATGGATTTCCTCAGAGTTTGAGACTATAAAATTACTCTTTTGTTCTTTGTCATGAGTCGAAGTTACGAGAATGTTCTCAGGAAGTGGAAAATCAAGCCCTCTATCACTATAGTAGATAAACTCTTGCATCTATAACTCCTTTTTTGGTAAAAAAAATATTACCAAAGTTTAACTGCATAAAACTTTCATAATACTTAAATAGTAAAATATATTTTACTTATATCTGAGACGTTAAAAATCGATTCATTTATGATATAATCATCATAAAAAAGGCTTATGAGTGATAAAGTATTTTCTAGCTTTATTTGGTGTTTTGATTTTTTTATATTTTTCACTAAGAGATGAGAAATTTGAGCAAGAGAACTTAAAACTTGGCATCTCTGTTCCTAGTACAGGGATTATGAAAGCGTGGGGCAGTGCAGTTTATAGTGGAGCAGATGCTTATTTTTCTCATGTAAATGATAACAATCTTCTAAAAAATAAAAAAATATCTCTTGTTGTTTATGATGATAAATATGAGCCAGAGCTAACCATTGAAAATATAAAAAAGCTTATAGATGAAAAAATATTTGTCTTTTTTGGTTTTGTTGGAACTCCAACGGTTAAAAAAATCTTACCTATACTTCAGGAAGAAAAGATTCCTCTTATTGCTCCATTTAGTGGAGCTGAGTTTTTAAGAGAGAAAAGAAATAAACACTTTGTAAACTTTAGAAGCTCTTACGCCCAAGAGATAGACGCTATAGTGAAGTATCTTTATGAAAAAAAAGGTGTAAAAAGATTTGCAGTTTTTTATCAAAATGATGATTATGGTGAGGAGGGTTTTGTATCGCTCCTTGAGTCTTTGAATAAGAGGGGCTTAAAACTAGCAGGCGAGGGGACTTACAAAAGAAATACCCTCTCCATAAAACATGCACTCTATGAGATAAGGAGTGTTCAACCTGAGGCAATACTAATGGTTGGAGCCTATAGAGCCAATGCTCTTTTTATAAAAACTGCTAAGAAGGATGCGATATTTAAAGATACTTACTTTTGCAATATCTCTTTTGGAGATGCAGATGAGATGGTAAAAGAGCTGGATAAAAGCACTACAAACCTACTCTTTAGTGAAGTTGTACCAAACTACAAAAGCTCTAAGCTAAGTGTTGTTTTAGAGTATCAAAAGCTGATGCAAAAATATTATCCAAATCAAGCTCTTGGCTTTGTATCTCTAGAGTCATTTCTTGCTGCAAAAACAGTGGTGGTAGCTCTACAAAATATAGAAGGGGTTATAACAAGAGAGAAGTTTTTAAAAGAGATAAAAGATCTTAAAAGTGATTCTTTAGGCGGTTTAGAGATTGACTTTAAAAACACGCAACTCCACAACAAAGTCTATCTTTACGAGTACAAAGACTCAAGCTTTATAGAAGTAAACAATGAAGATTAAAAAATTATTCTCATCAATAGAGAAAACTTCATTTTCATACAAAACATCTATCTTGATGTTTGTTATCATTGGCGGAATGATGTCCATCATAGCTCTCTCACAAATCTCCATCTATACTATAAAAAATGATTTTGATGTTTTGTTTGAAAAAAGAACAAAGCCTATCTTAAAACTTGAAGCTATAAAAGATGCCTATCTCATAAATATTCAAGAGACTATACGTGATGTTTATAACAAAAATATAGATCTGAAATACTCCTATGATGTTATAACTTTAGGCGAACAAATCATTAGAGATAACTGGGCAAAGTACTTAGAGGTAAGATTTTCAGATGAGTATGAGGCTTCTTTTATTACAAAGGCTATAAAAAAGCTCTTTAGTATCGGAAACCAAAACCAAAATAAAGTTTTACAAAGAAGTATCATCTCAAATATAAATGAAAAAATCAAAAGAGTAGATAGTTTAGTTAGTGAGGTTTTAGTTGAGTTAAAAGGCTCACAAAGCCAAAAGATAGAGACTCTTATACAAAAAGTAAACTTTGAAGTAGATGCGATCTCCATCTACCTTACAAACCTAACGAACTATGACCTAAATATGGCCATCCGTGAAAAGGGTGACACTCAAAATATCTTTAATACTCTCTCGATGATACTAAACATCTTTATAGTTTTTGTCTTTGTTTTTTCAATGGTTCTCTCAATTATGATAATCATGCACTTTAGAAAGCTTCATTTTAGGCTTGAAGATGCGGTAAATGAAAAAACTAAAGAGCTACTAAAACTAAATGAATCTTTAGAGAAACGTATAACTTTTGAGGTGGCAAACTCAAGGAAAAAAGATCTTATAATGTTTCAACAAGCAAGACTTGCATCTCTTGGTGAAATGATAGCAAACATCGCCCATCAGTGGAGACAGCCACTATCCTCACTTATGATGATAGTGCAGGGCTTTGAGACAAAGATGGAGCTAGGAAAATTGACTCCAGAAGTCTTAAAACAAAAAGTTGAAGATGCAACTCTTTTAGGCGAAAACATGTCAAAAACACTTGAGGATTTTCAAAATTTCTTTAAACCTAGTAGAGCTAAAGAGCGGTTTTATATAAAAAAATGTATTGAGCACTCATTCCTTTTGTCTAGGTATATGTTAGAAAAAGAGAAGATAGAATTTGTCTTAAATATAAAAGCTGATGAAGAGATTTATGGTTTTTATAATGAGCTCTCTCATGTCTTTTTAAACATCATCTCAAACGCGATAGATGCACTAAAGGACAAAGAGTATAGAAGGCTCATAGAAGTAGTGGTTAAAAAGTCAAAAAATAACATAAGAGTAAATATAGTAGATAATGGTGGTGGCATAGATGAAGAGGTTCTACAACACATCTTTGAGCCTTACTATACTACAAAGTACAAAAGTAGCGGAACTGGCATCGGGCTATATATGTCCCAGCAGATTGTGCAAAAACATATGAACGGTAAAATCGAGTGTAAGAATGTTTACTATAAAATACAAGATGAAGAGTTTCAAAAGTGTACGCTCTTTAGCATAAGCATACCACTAAAGGATGAAAATGGTAACTAGAAATTTAAATATACTAAATAGATACAACATACTTTATTTAGAAGATGATGACTCACTTTTACATCAGACTAAAGATATGCTTGGAGATTTTGTAAACAATATCTTTGCCATAAAGACCTCAAAAGAGGCATTTGAAGTTATAAAGGGGCACAGAGTTGATGTGATAGTTTCAGATATTTTGCTAGAAAATGAAAATGGCATCGACTTTTTAAGAGAGTTAAAAGAGGTACATAATATCCACATACCGACGATTCTTACAACTGCTCATACAGATACAAAGTATCTACTAGACGCCATAAAACTAAAGGTAGAAAACTATATAGTAAAGCCCATAAATTTAAAAGAGTTACTAAATTCTCTGCATGATATAGTACTTCCACTTATGCAAGAAAAAGAGATACAAAAAAATTCAAATATCATCAGAACCATCTCAGCCATCACAGACTCAAAACAAGTTGATGTTATAAGGTTTATAGTAGAGAGTTTAGATGAAAAAGATCAACTCATAGCGTCATATGGGGACATCATGCAGGAGGTAAACATCTCAAAACCAACTCTTATAAAATTATTTAAAGATTTGGCAAGCAAAAAAATCCTAACAAAAATAGCCCACAAAACATATCAGTTCGACCAGAGAGCTTTGGAGTTTGTGTAGGTGTGACATTTATGCTATAGCTAAGAGATTATGAAAAATTTCTCTCGGAAGTGAATGCCATGAGTTAGCGTTCCTAGAAAAACGTCCCTAAAGATAGGGAAGTTTCTATTAAAAGAGACTTATAAAAACTCCTTGGGCAAGAGAGGGGGTTGAAGAGTTGTATCTTAAGATGGTAGAGTCAAAGTAATAATTTTTTAAAGGTGCATAAATGAAATATAGATACATCGGAAAAACAGGGCTTAGAGTTACGCCTATATGTTTAGGGACTATGGGATTTGGTAGTTGGAGTGATGAGCAAGAGTCATTTAAGATAATGGATAAAGCGTACGAGCGTGGTATAAACTTTTTTGATACTGCGGAACTTTACCCAGTTCCACCAGATGAGAAGTATATTGGAGCTACTGAGACTATTGTCGGTAAGTGGTTAAAGAGTAAACAAAGAGATAGCATCATCTTGGCATCTAAGATAGCTGGTGCTGCAAATGGTTGGTTTGTTCCTCCCGTTCGTCATGGTTTTACTGCCATAGATAAGTTTCATATCAAAAAAGCAGTTGAGGAGAGTCTCAAGAGACTTCAAACGGACTACATAGACCTTTACCAGATGCATTGGCCAGATACTATAGTTCCCATCGAAGAGTCACTCCTAGCTTTTGATGAGCTTGTAAAAGAGGGTAAGGTTAGATACTTAGGAACATCAAACGATAGTGCTTATGGACTAACAAAAGCAAATGAGACTTCAAAGAGACTTGGCATCTCAAGATTTGAGTCTATTCAAAACAACTTTTCTTTGAACAATCCACGATTTTTAGATGAGCTCTCTTTAGTTTGTAAAAAAGAGCAAATCTCACTTCTACCATATTCGCCTATAGCTGGTGGGGTTTTAAGTGGCAAGTATAATGGAGCATTTTACCCATCAGATGCAAGGTTTAGTGAGTATCTCAAAAGTAGTGACCTTAGAAAAAAAGCACAAGGCGCAAGGTTTGTAAATGAGAAAACTCTAGCGTCTACAGCTAAGTATATGGAGATAGCAAAGAGTTTAGATATAAGCCCAGTAACCCTAGCCGTAGCCTACTCAAAGCAGTTTGATTTTGTGGCATCTACCATCATAGGAGCAGTAAACGCAGAGCAACTAGATGACTCATTTGCAGCGATAGACTTAGAACTAAGTGATGAGGTAATGCAAAAGATAAAAATTATACAAGAAGAAATTATGTATCCGATGGGTTGATATCACTTTTTATTACATACTAAAAGTACAGTTGTATGCTAGGAATTTGCTAGTTTACATCTAAGTTAAATAAAACTTAAAGCTTGATTGGATACAATTCCGAACTTTTATAAAGATTCAAGGAATTGTACATGTACGCAATTATCAAAAACGGTGGTAAGCAGTATAAAGTTCAAGAGGGTGATATTTTACTATTTGATAAGATGTCTCTTGAGCCAAAAGCTACTATCGAGATTAATGAAGTTCTAGCTGTAAATGCAGGAGAACTTAAAATGGGAGCTCCATTTGTAGATGGTGCTATGGTTACTGCTGAAGTAATTAATGAAGGTCGTGATAAAAAAGTTATCACTTTTAAAAAGCGTCGTCGTAAAGACTCTAAAGTTAAAAGAGGTTTCAGAAGAGATTTCACTCGTGTTCGTATCACGAAAATAGCTGCATAGTTTAGTTGTTTTCTAAAGTTATTAAGCAACTAGTTGCTTGAGCCTTCTGCTGAAGAAAACTTAGCGCGCACAACGGAGTACCCTTGGGGTATTAGCGTAGCATAAGGGACTTTGTTCCTTATGCGTAATAAAATATATATAATGGTTCCTTGAATTTAGGAACTAAATTTAAGGAGATAAAATGGCACACAAAAAAGGTCAGGGTAGTACACAGAATAATCGTGACTCAGCCGGTAGAAGACTTGGCGTTAAAAAATATGGTGGAGAGGCTGTAGTAGCTGGAAACATCATTGTTCGCCAAAGAGGAACTAAAGTTCATCCTGGAAAAAATGTTGGTATGGGAAAAGATCATACTATATTTGCACTAGTTGATGGTGTTGTGACTTTTCATAGAAAAGACAAAAAGCGTCAACAAGTTTCAATAGTAACTGCTGCATAATTCCACAAATATTTGAGCCTTGGCTCAAATATCTTTCTACCTCAAACTCATTTTATTCTCACTTTTTTTGAGAATTTAAAATTTAACAATTTGCTTTTTAATTGTCAACAGTAAATTTTTAAGTTTTTTAATAAAATTCGGAAGTGAGGCTTTAGCCTCGCCTATTAGCGGGACTAAAGTCCCACTTCCTGATTATAGTATATATACAAGGAAAGACAATGTTCACAGATAGCGTTGAGTTAAAGGTTAGTTCAGGAAAAGGTGGACAAGGGTGTGTCGCTTTTCGTCGTGAGAAGTTTGTGCTAAATGGCGGTCCAAACGGTGGCGATGGTGGAAAAGGCGGAGATATCTGGTTTAAGTGTGATAACAACACTCACACACTATCTCACTTTCAAAAAAAGATGCATATAAAAGCTGATAGCGGAAGACCTGGCGAGGGTTCTAGAATGAGCGGAAAAGCAGGTCAAAAAAAAGTTATTATTGTTCCTCCAGGGACTCAGATAGTAGATGCTAAGAGTGGTGAAGTTCTTCTTGATATGCTTGTTGATGGCCAAGAAGTTAAGTTCTTACAAGGTGGTAAAGGTGGACTTGGAAATATTCACTTTAAATCATCAACAAATCAAAGACCAACTTATGCACAACCAGGCGAAAAAGGTGAGACTAGAGAGATAAGACTGGAACTTAAGCTTATAGCTGATGTTGGGCTTGTGGGCTTTCCAAATGTTGGAAAATCAACTCTTATCTCAACCCTCTCAAATGCAAGACCAGAGATAGCTAATTATGAGTTTACAACGCTTACACCAAAACTAGGGCAGGTAGATATTGGAGATTATGAGTCATTTGTAATGGCTGATATACCTGGAATCATTGGTGGTGCTCATGAAGGTAAAGGGCTTGGAATTGAGTTTCTAAGACACATTGAGAGAACTAAGATACTTTTATATATGATAGACTTGGCTTCTTATAGAGATTTAGCAGAGCAGATAGATACTCTAAGAGATGAGATTTCTTCTTTCTCACAAAATCTAGGTGAAAATAAATTTGCCATAGCTCTAACTCGTCAAGACGCAGTGCCACAAGAGGATGTAGAGAATCTTGTAAATGGTTTTATAAAACTTTTTGATTTGACTCCAACTAAAAAAAGTGAGTTTGACTTTGATGCTGATCTTCCTTACTTCATACAAGAGAGTGCAGATGAAACACTTGGATATGATAGAGCTAAACCTTACTTTATAGTTCCTATATCTTCTGCTACTTCAAAAAATATCTCAGCATTAAAACATGCACTATTTAACCTTGTTCAAGTAGATAGAGACTAAAAATGAGACGAGTGGTTGTTAAAGTTGGCAGTGCTGTTTTAACAGAGGGTGACTCTATAGCACAAAAGAGAATGATAGCTTTAGTAGAGTTTTTAGTAGAGTTGAGAGAGAACAATGAAGTTCTGTTAGTCTCTTCTGGTGCAGTTGCAGCAGGATATACAAAAGTTCAGCTTGATCGTAGTATTCTAAAAAACAAACAAGCTCTAGCTTCCATCGGGCAACCAGTTTTGATGCATAAATATGCTAAAGAGTTTCAAAAACACAATATCATCACTTCGCAAGTTTTAGTTACCGCTGCAAATCTAAACAAAGATGAAGATATAAAAAAAATTAAAAACACAGTAGATACCCTTCTTGAGTCTGACGTTATTCCAATCGTAAATGAAAACGATGCAACAGCTACCCAAGAGCTTGTAGTTGGAGATAATGACCAACTGTCAGCTTACATGACAAAACATACTAATAGTGATATCTTGATAATACTCTCAGATATAGATGCCTACTATGATGAAGATCCACATAAAAATCCTAATGCAAAGGTGCAAAAGGTTGTTAAAGAGATTGATGAGTGTGCACTAAGCAGAGAAGCAACTCCTCATGGAACATTTGCAACGGGCGGCATAGTTACAAAGCTAAAGGCTGCATCTTATCTTTTAGAATCAGGGATTGATATGTTTTTAGCTAGTGGATTTGATCTTAGTGATGCAAAGAGTTATATGCTTGATGGCAAACATAGAGGCGGCACACTCTTTAGTAAAGGAGAGGTGTAATGCGTATAATATTTATGGGTACACCCTTTTATGCAAAAGCTATTTTAGACAAAATTATAGACACTCCTAATATGGAAGTTGTAGCAATTTATACTCAGCCAGATAAACCAGTAGGGCGAAAAAAAATAATGACTCCACCGGTTGTAAAAACTTTAGCACAGAGACACAATATAGAAGTCTATCAACCACAAAGATTAAGAGATAAAGAGGTTGTAGAGAAGCTTTTGAGCATTGAGTGTGATTTTATAGTTGTAGCTGCTTATGGACAGATTTTACCATGTGAAGTATTAGAACACGCTCCATGTATCAATCTCCACGCCTCGATACTCCCAGCGTATAGAGGTGCAAGCCCAATCCAGCAAACTCTGCTTAATGCAGATAAAAAAACTGGTGTAACTGCAATGTTAATGGATGAGGGGCTTGATACTGGAGATATCTTAAAGATAGAGACCATAAGCGTTGAAGATAATGAGATGGCTGAGTCTTTGTTTGATAGACTTACAGAAGTCGCAACAGTGCTAACTATTGATGTTTTGAAAAACTTTGACTCACTAAAAGTTATAAAACAAGATGAAACAAAAGCTACGTATTGTAAAAAAATAACTAAAGAAGATGGTAAAGTAGAGTTTGTAGATGCAAAAGAGATTTACAATAAATATCGTGCATTTACTCCTTGGCCGGGTGTATACCTTGATAGCGGATTAAAGCTAAAAAATATCTCACTTGAAGATGTTACATCTACTAACAAAGAGGGTAGTATCATCTCTATTGAAAAAGACAGTATAGTAGTAGGATGCAAACAGGGCAGCATAAGAGTCTTTAGGGTGCAACCTGCTTCAAAAAAAGAGATGGATATACTCTCTTATATAAATGGGCAAAGACTTTTTCGTGAAGATACTCTATCTTAAAGAGATTGACTCAACTCAAAAATTTTTAAAAAAGCTAATAAGAGGCAAAGAGGTAAAAGCACCTTTTGCAGTAGTTAGTGATACTCAGAGTGCTGGAGTTGGAAGTAGAAACAACGCTTGGAATTCACAAAAAGGGAATCTTTTTTTATCTTTTGCTATAGAGCTTGATGAGTTGCCAAAAGATCTAAAGCTTGAATCTGCATCTATCTATTTTTCTTATATTTTAAAAACTTTACTTTATGAGGAAGGATCTTGTGTTTGGATAAAATGGCCAAATGATTTCTATGTAGATGATAAAAAGATTGGTGGAATGATTACAAATCTCGAAGCTAATACTCTTATTTGTGGACTTGGATTAAACTTAGTAATGGCTCCAGATGGATTTGCAAAGCTTGATATAAAAGTGGATAAAAAAGAAGTTCTTAAAAAATATTTCACAAAAATAGAAGAAAAAATTTCATGGAAGCAAGTTTTTAGCAAATATGAGTTAGAATTTTACAAGAACAAAAACTTTTTTACACATAATCAAAATATAAAAATTCCATTAGAAGGTGTGAAGCTTCAACAAGATGGTTCAATCATAAACAACGGAAAGAGGATATATAGCACAAGATGAGTGAAGTAATAGTAATTGCAAATCAAAAAGGTGGAGTTGGTAAAACAACTACCGCTGTAAACTTAGCTGCATCACTGGCTGTTGCAGAAAAAAAAGTGCTTTTGATTGACTCAGACCCACAGGCTAATGCTACCACTTCCCTAGGTTTTCATAGAAATGATTATGAATTTAACATCTATCATGTACTTATTGGAACAAAAAAACTAAAAGATATCATCCTAAAATCAGATCTTCCAACACTTCATTTAGCTCCATCAAACATAGGTCTTGTTGGAATTGAAAAAGAGTACTACGACAATGACAACAAAGATGGAAGAGAGTTAGTTTTAAAAAGAGCGATTGCTAATGTTAGAAAAGATTATGACTATATCATAATAGACTCGCCTCCAGCACTTGGACCAATGACTATAAATGCTCTTTGTGCATCTAACTCAGTTATTATACCAATCCAGTGTGAGTTTTTTGCACTAGAAGGTCTCGCTCAACTTTTAAATACAGTTAAACTTGTAAGAAAGTCGATAAATCCAAAACTTAGCATCAAAGGTTTTTTGCCAACTATGTTCAGTTCTCAAAACAATCTCTCAAAGCAAGTTTTTGCAGACTTGTCTCAACACTTTAAAGGAAAACTCTTTAAAGATATAGAAGATCAGTACATAGTGGTACCACGAAATGTAAAACTTGCAGAAGCTCCATCTTTTGGAAAACCTGCAATTCTTTACGACGTAAAATCAATGGGTTCAGTAGCCTATCAAAATTTAGCACAAACGATAATAGCATAATGAAATCTCAAAAACTTGGCCGTGGACTAGATGCACTTTTAGGCGAAATGGATGAAGCTTATGAAAATGAAGGCTCTTCTAGAGATGCTATCATTGAGCTAAATGTTAAAGATATTAGACCAAATCCATATCAACCTAGAAAACACTTTGATGAGAGCTCACTTTTAGAGTTAGGTGAGTCTATAAAACATGATGGACTCTTGCAACCTATAGTTGTAACTCAAGATTTTGATGGTTATGTGCTTATTGCAGGAGAGAGAAGACTCCGCGCATCAAAACTTGTAAAGCTTAAAACTATTCGTGCTATTGTTTTAAACTCTGATGAACACAAGATGCGTCAGTTTGCTTTGATAGAAAATATTCAAAGAGATGAGTTAAATGCAGTTGAGTTAGCAGAGGCTTATAGTGAACTAATAAAAATGTATGATGTTACTCAAGAAGAACTTGCAAATAAGATACATAAGAGTAGAACTCATATAACAAATACCATCAGACTACTGCAACTATCTGCTAAAACTCAAAAAGCTTTGGTTGAGAAAAAAATTACAGCTGGACATGCCAAGGTTATAATCGGATTAGATGAAAAAGAGCAACAACTCATCGTAAACTCGATCATTGGGCAAAAACTAAGTGTAAGAGAAGTAGAATCGATTATAAAAAATATGAAAGATGAAAAAAAACCAACATCTCCAAATACTCAAAGCAAAAAGTATGATCTTAGTGATATCAAAGAGAGATTTGATTCTTTTGGACTTAGAGTTAAAACTTCAAACAATAAACTAACTATAGAATTTGACAACGAGAGTCAAATTAGTGATTTCTTAAAATATATCTCATAAAAGCCTTAAAAATCTGTGTAAATTTTACTTAGTTTGTAAAATTAACAAAATTCTTTTAAATTTTTTTTTAGTTTAACTATCCTTTCAATTTTCTAATAGTATAATCACGCAACTTTTAGGAGGTGCTATGTTAGATATAAATCCGATACTACTTTTAGCTACATTTGTTGTATTTCTTTCACTAATCGCCGTTCTTAATAGTTGGCTATATAATCCATTATTTAGTTTTATGAATAAAAGAGATGATGACATCAAAAAAGATTTGCAAAAAGTTGGCAATAATGATGATGAGATCAACGAACTTAATTCAAAAGCTGAGTTGATAATTAGTAATGCTAAACTAGAAGCTGCGGCCCTAAGAGAGAAAGTAATACAAGATGCTAAAGAGTTAGCAGAGAGTAAGATAGAAGCAAAACGAGCTGAATTAGCTAGTCAGTATTTAGAATTTGAGCAATTACTTGCGCAAACTAAAGAGCAGTTAACAAAAGATATTATGTCTCAAGTTCCACTGTTTAAAGAAGCTGTTAAAGCTAAGTTTAGTCAAATATAAGGATGTGGTGTGAGTAGAATTTTACTTTTAATTATGATGATATCAACTTATGCATTAGCATCTAGTGGTGCAGAGAGTGGGGGGACAGATATCGTTCAAAGAACAGTAAACTTTATACTATTTTTTGGGCTTATTTGGTACCTTGTAGCTGAGCCTGCTAAAAATTACTTTGTTGCTAGAAGCCAAAGTATAGCTGATGAGTTGCAAAAGGTACAAGATAAGTTAAATGAATCTGTAAATCTTAAAAAAGATGCACTCTCTAAAATTTCTGAGGCTGAAAAGTTTGCAGAAGAGTTAGTTAATGCTTCAAAAAAAGAAAACAAGATTTTAAATGACAGTATTATGCTTCAGTGTGAGTCAGATTTAGAAAATATAGCTAAACAGAGTGCATCACTGATGGAGTTTGAACAAAGAAGAATGGTTCGAGGTGTTGTTGAGAGTGTGCTAAATGAAGTGCTAAGTCAAAGTAGTGAGAGTTTCGATAAAGAAGCTATGGCTAATGTTATCTTAAAAAAGGTGGCATAAATGGAAGAATTGATAGCAAAAAGATATATAAAAGCTTTTAAAGAGGGTTTAGACGCAGAGTCAATGCAAAATGCAACTCTGATTTTTGATACTCTAGCAAAGTCTTTTGAAGATGCTGAATTTCTTGAAATTATGAATAGTCCAAATGTAAGTAAAGAGCAAAAACTAGATATTCTTTTAGCTAGTGTAAAACCTGCTAAATCTAGCAATATTGACTCTTTGATTAGGTTATTGGTTGAAAAAAAGCGTATAGAAATTATCCCAGCTATAGCTGAGTCGATGAGAAAAGATACAGCTCATACAAATAAAACTTACAAAGGTCTTGTTTATAGCGATAGTGATTTAGATGCAAAGGTCATAAAAGATTTAAGCAGCGGTTTAAGTAAAAAGTTTGATTCAAACATTTCTCTAGATTTTGTTAAAGAAAACTTTAATGGAATCAAAGTGAATGTTGAAGATTTAGGGGTAGAGATTAACTTCTCTAAAACAAGAATCAACAATCAAATTATACAACATATAATAAAAGCAATTTAACTTTCAACGAGAGGAGAGAAATAGTGGTAGCAAAAATACAAGCTGATGAAATCAGCTCAATAATTAAAGAGCGTATTGACAACTTTGAACTAAGTGTTGATATAAACGAGACAGGTAAGATCGTCTCTTATGCTGATGGCGTTGCACAAGTTTACGGACTTAGTAATGTTATGGCTGGAGAGATGGTAGAGTTTGAAGAGGGGACTAGAGGTTTAGTTATGAACCTTCAAGAGAGTAGCGTAGGTATTGTTATTCTAGGCCTTGGAGTAAACTTAAAAGAGGGCATGAGTGTTAAAAGATTAGGTCGCCTACTTAAAGTTCCAGTAGGAGATGCTCTTTTAGGTCGTGTTGTTAATGCACTAGGTGAGCCAATAGATGGTAAAGGTCCAATTGAGACAACTGAGATTCGTTTCGTTGAAGAAAAAGCACCTGGTATTATGGATAGAAAATCTGTTCATGAGCCATTAGCGACTGGTATTAAAGCTATTGACGCACTTGTTCCAATTGGCCGTGGTCAGCGTGAGCTTATCATTGGTGATAGACAAACTGGTAAAACAACAGTTGCAATTGATGCAATCATTAATCAAAAAGGTAATGGTGTCTCTTGTGTATATGTTGCAATCGGTCAAAAAGAATCTACTGTAGCTCAAATTGTTCGTCGTCTAGAAGAGCATGGTGCTATGGAGTATACTATAATCGTATCAGCTACTGCATCTGAAGCAGCTGCGCTTCAATTTTTAGCTCCATATACTGGTGTTACAATGGGTGAATACTTCCGTGATAACGCTAGACATGGTTTAATCGTGTATGATGATTTATCAAAGCATGCAGTAGCATACCGTGAAATGTCACTTATTCTTCGTCGTCCTCCAGGTCGTGAAGCTTATCCTGGTGATGTTTTTTATATTCACTCTCGTTTGTTAGAAAGAGCAGCTAAAGTTTCAGATGAAAGAGGGGCTGGCTCACTAACAGCTCTTCCAATTATTGAGACACAAGCTGGTGATGTTGCGGCTTATATCCCAACAAACGTTATCTCTATTACAGATGGTCAAATTTTCCTTGAGACTGAACTCTTTAACTCTGGTGTTCGTCCGGCGATTAATGTTGGTCTATCTGTATCTCGTGTTGGTGGTGCTGCTCAGATTAAGGCCACTAAGCAAGTTGCTGGTACACTGCGTCTTGATCTTGCACAATATCGCGAACTTCAAGCATTTGCACAGTTTGCATCTGATCTTGATGAGACTTCTCGTAACCAACTAGAGCGTGGTCAAAGAATGGTAGAGGTTCTAAAGCAAGGTCCATTTTCACCACTATCTGCTGAGAAGCAAGTTGCTATTATTTTTGCTGGTAATGAAGGTTTCTTGGATGATTTTGATCCATCAAATGTTGTTCGTTTTGAAGCTGAGTTATATCCATTTATTGAAGCTAGCTATCCCCAAATCTTTGAGAATATCAGAAGCACTTTAAAAGTTGATGATGACACAAAAGCACTACTAATAAAAGCACTTGAAGAATTCAAAGCTTCTTTTGTAGTAGCGTAAGGAAAACTTTATGGCAAACTTGAAAGATATTCAAAGACAGATAAAGAGTGTTACTAACACTCAAAAGACAACACGTGCAATGAAGCTTGTATCTACTGCAAAACTTCGCCGTGCTGAGGAGCTTGCAAAACGCTCTCGTCTTTATGCTGCAAAAATGAATCAGGTTATTGCCGAAATTGCTGGACGTATTAAATGCAATAGAATTGGAGGAATTGAAAATCGATGTTTTATAGAGATTGAAAATCCAAAAATTGTTGATATTGTTTTTGTAACTGCTGACAAAGGTTTATGTGGCGGTTTTAATATTCAAACTATTAAAGCTGTTAAAAAACTAATAGCAGAGTATAAAGAAAAAAACACAAAAGTGCGTCTTCGCGGAATCGGTAAAAAAGGTATTGAGTTTTTTAAGTATAATGAAGTTGAACTTTTTGATGAAGTTACAAACTTGAGTTCAAGACCTGACAAAGTAAGATCTGATGAATTTGTTATGAGCTCTATTGAAGATTATAAAGATGGTAAGATCGATGGTCTTCATATTGTCTATAATGGATACAAAAATATGATAACTCAAGAGTTACATATTAACAATGTGCTTCCTGTTGATACTACAGATTTTGAGTGTGATGAGATAAGAGACTCAATGTTAGAAGTAGAAGCTCAAGATGAAGAGCATATGTTAGATTCTTTAGTTAGTAGATATGTAAAATATGCAATGTATTATGCACTTATAGATTCAGTTGCGGCTGAGCATAGTGCTAGAATGCAGGCTATGGATACAGCAACTAACAATGCTAAAGAGATGGTTAAGTCACTAAATGTTGAATATAATAAAGCTAGACAAGCAGCTATTACTACAGAACTTATAGAGATAATAAGTGGTGTGGAGTCTATGAAATAATGGAGAAAAATATGATTGGTAAAATAAGCCAGGTTATGGGCCCAGTTGTTGATGTTGATTTTGATGGTTATCTTCCTATAATTAACGAAGCAATTGAAGTTCAAATAGATTTAGAAGGTGCTAAAACTCGTTTAGTACTAGAAGTTGCGGCTCACTTAGGTGATGGTCGTGTAAGAACAATTGCAATGGACATGAGTGAAGGTTTAGTTCGTGGAATGGAAGCAAAAGCTACAGGCGCTCCTATTAAAGTCCCAGTTGGCGAGAAGGTATTAGGTCGTATCTTTAATGTTATTGGTGAGACTATTGATGGTGGTGAGCAAGTTAGTGATGCTCCTACTTGGTCTATTCACCGTGAGCCTCCAGCTCTAGTTGATCAATCAACTACTACAGAGATGTTTGAGACAGGTATCAAAGTTGTTGATTTACTTGCACCTTACTCTAAAGGTGGTAAAGTTGGACTATTTGGTGGTGCTGGTGTTGGTAAAACAGTTATCATTATGGAGCTTATTCACAACGTTGCAATGGGTCATGATGGTCTATCTGTATTTGCTGGTGTTGGTGAGAGAACTCGTGAAGGTAATGACCTTTATCACGAGATGAAAGACTCAAATGTACTTGATAAAGTTGCACTGTGCTACGGCCAAATGAGTGAGCCTCCAGGAGCTCGTAACCGTATTGCTCTTACTGGTCTTACTATGGCTGAGTATTTTAGAGATGAGAAAAATCTTGATGTTTTAATGTTTATTGATAATATCTTCCGTTTTGCACAATCAGGTTCTGAGATGTCTGCTCTTCTTGGACGTATTCCATCAGCAGTTGGTTATCAACCAACACTTGCTCGTGAAATGGGTGCATTGCAAGATAGAATTACATCAACAAAAAATGGATCAATCACTTCAGTTCAAGCTGTTTATGTACCAGCTGATGACCTAACTGACCCTGCTCCTGCTTCTGTTTTTGCTCACTTAGATGCAACAACAGTTCTTAACCGTAAAATTGCTGAAAAAGGTATCTACCCTGCAGTTGATCCGCTGGATTCATCTTCAAGACTGCTTGATCCACAAATTATTGGTGAAGAGCATTATAATGTAGCTCGTGGTGTTCAACAAACACTTCAAAAGTACAAAGATCTTCAAGATATCATTGCGATTCTTGGTATGGATGAACTTAGTGAAGATGATAAAAATATTGTTGAGAGAGCTCGTAAAATTGAGAAATTCTTATCTCAACCATTCTTTGTCGCAGAGGTATTTACAGGTTCACCTGGTAAATATGTCTCACTTGAAGATACTATTAAAGGTTTCAAAGGAATCTTAAATGGTGACTATGATGAAATGCCAGAAAACGCATTTTATATGGTTGGTGGTATGGATGAGGCAATTGAAAAAGCTGCAAAGCAAAAAAAATAACTCGCAATACTAAAGGATTGTAATGGATAAGTTAAAACTTGAGATCCTAACTCCTAATGGTGAAATCTTTAACGATGTCGTCGTTAGCGTAACTCTTCCAGGTGAAGAGGGAGAGTTCGGTGTTTTACCACATCATGCATCTTTAACAACTCTGTTAGATGCTGGTGTTATAGACATTGAAAAAGATGATAAAACAGTTGAATCAATCCTAATAAACTGGGGTGTAGTTCAAGTTGATGAAGCTAAAGCTATCGTCTTAGTTGAAGGTGCTGTTGCTATTCGTGGTGATAGTGAAAGTGCTGTTGCTAATGCTCTAGAAGATGCAAAACAGCTTATTAGTGATATTGCGGATTCAAATCCAGCAATAGCATCTGCTACAGCTAGAATAGAATCAGCAGCTAAAAGATTGTTATAGTATATGATTAACAATTTTATTGATTTTTATCTTAAAAGTCACCCAGTAACTTTGGGTGTATTGGCTCTTTTGTCGATATACTTCATAGTTTTAAATTGGGTGTTTTTTTATCGCTATTTCTCTATAAATAACTGGCTTAAAACTGAAAGCAATTCACTAGAGTCCCTTCTTATGGGAGCTTCATCTGTTAGTGATAGCTCGTTTTTAAATAATTTTATAAAAACAAGCTCAAGTGTAAATAAAGAAATTTTGGACCTTGCAATGCTAGCAGCTACAAAAGAGGCTACAAAAGGTCTTTCACTTCTGTCTGTATTTGCATCTACTACCCCTTTTATAGGACTTTTTGGAACAGTTGTCTCTATACTCGATACTTTTACTCATATAGGTCAAAGTAGTGGAAGTATGTCTATTATTTCTGGCGGTGTCTCAGATGCACTCATAGCAACTGCTGCTGGTATCTTTGTAGCTATATTTGCATATTCTTATCATCAAATCTTAAAAAGAAGTTCATTTGAACTTGTTGGATTTATCCAGATGCAAAGCGAAGCTATATTAGCTAGAAAAAACAACTAAAGAGTTTAAGTCAATGTATGATTTTGAAGACAAACCAGAGTTAAATATTACTCCACTTGTGGATGTAATGCTGGTTTTACTAGCTATCTTAATGGTTATCGCTCCAAATATTGTATATGAAGAGAGCATTAAACTCCCACAAGGCTCTATGAGTCAGCAACTATCTAAGATCCCACCTGTACATATCTCAATAGATAAAGAGCAAAATATTAAAATAAACAAAGACAACTACCAACTGCATGAATTTATGGACAATTTCTTTCTTTATTCTAAAAAATTAGACTTAAAAGCTACTGTGCTTATTAGTGCAGATAAAACTTTGGACTATGGTGTTGTTATGTCAGTCTTAGCTGCTGTAAAACAAGCAGGTTTTTCTGAGGTTTCATTAGCTACAAATGGATAGTAATAACACATATTTTTACACCAGCGGTCTTATCTCTATATCGCTTTTTATTTTCTTTTTATTTTTAATCATCCAAACTCTTTTTTCAAACTCAAAGATAGATGCATATGCACTAAAAAAAGATAACTATATATCTATATCGTTAGAGATGCCAAAGGTACAAAAAAGCACAAAAGCAACACCCCAAAAACAAGTAGAACAAGCCACACCAGTTGAATCAAAAGAGATAAATATAGATGAACTATTTAGTGATGTGTGGACTAAGGATGTTAAAAAAATAAAGCCAAAAAAGAAAAAAGTTGATAATAAAAGGTTTCAAGATATTGCAAAAAGGTCTAAAATTATAGATCAAAAAATAACAAGCAAAAGCTCGCAAAAAGTGTTAGCTGATGATATGGTAAAAAATAGTGATGATTCGCAAAAAGACTCAAGTGCTGATGCGGTTAATGAATATTTTGCTAAAATTCAGGCTTTAGTTTATCAGAACTTTTTCCCGCCTTCAAACTCTGAGGGGCATAGTGTCAAAGCTGTTATAGAATTGAGCTCTATTGGAAAAGTTATAGATTTTAGGATCTTAACTTACTCTGCAAATAGTGCATTAAATGAAGAGAGTGATAAGATAAAAGACAGACTTTTAGGGGTTTTGTTTCCTATTAACCCACAAAATAAATCTGGTAATTATACTATAGTTTTAAAAGCTAAGGAGTGACTTTGAGAATATTGTTGATTTTTTTATTTGTGTTTGGTGTCTCGTATGCAGGTGATGCAACTATAGAGGTTATAAAAAAAGTGGAATCTCTACCTAGCATGGCAGTAGAAGACTCATCAATTAGTTATGATGACACATTTAAAGAGAGTTTTTTTAAAACCCTTGTTGCTGATTTGAATGTTCTCTCACTCTTTAATGTAGATAGACATCATCGTAAAACACATTTTAATGATACGAGCGTAATGGTTGAAAACAAAGATATGGACTATGTTTTAAGATATAAGATGCATCAAGATGATTTTGGTGCTTTAAATGTTGAGTTAAAACTTATAAGCAAAGAAAATATTGTCTTAAAAAAACAATACAAGATCAATAGAAAAAATGTCTTTATGTTTGTAGCTCACACTATTGCTTATGATATAAATGAATACATGAAAGCTCCTCCAGTTGAGTGGATGAAGCGAAGAGTGATATTTTCAAGAGTAGTAGCTCCTCAAAAAACAGAGATAGTTATATCAGACTATACGCTCGCATATCAGCACACTGTGATAAAAGGTGGGTTTAATATTTTTCCAAAATGGGCAAATAAAAACCAAGATGAATTTTACTATACATCTCTAGAAGGCAAAAAACCAACACTTAAGCATGTAAATATTAAAACAGGCAAGAGCAAATCTATAATCTCTTCAGATGGTATGATGGTATGTTCAGATGTCAGTAAAGACTCAAAAAGGTTACTTTTAACTATGGCTCCCAATGGTCAACCTGATGTCTATCTTTATGATGTAGCTTCAACTCAGAGCAAAAAGCTTACAAGCTATGGTGGAATAGACGTAAATGGTCAGTTTTTAGATGATGAGACTATAGTATTTGTTTCAGGAAGATTAGGTTATCCAAATATTTTTTCTAAAAAGATTGGAAGTCGTAGTGTTGAACAGATGGTTTATTATGGTAAAAGTAACTCAGCATCTAGCACTTTTGGAGATTATATAGTTTATAAATCAAGAGAGAGTTCAAATGCTTTTTCTGCAAATACATTTAATTTGCATCTAATTTCTACCAAAACAGATTTTATAAGAAGGCTTACAGCTACTGGTATAAATGAGTTTCCTAAGTTCTCAATAGATGGAGATGCCATCCTTTTTATAAAAAATTACAAATCTCAAAGCTCTATTGGTATTATAAGATTAAATCACAATAAAAACTATCTCTTTCCTCTTAAATATGGAAGATTGCAAGCGATGGATTGGTAATAGTTTATAGTGAAAATTAGTAATTTTTAGCTCTAAAGGTTAGTTTATTACTTTTTTTTTGGTACAATCATGTTAATTTTAAATCAAGGGTATGTAAATATGAAAAAAATCATAATCTCAAGTGTTGCAATGGCACTTTTAGTTTTTAGTGGGTGTGCTGATAAAGAACCAGCAGTTGATGAGAGAGTCCAAGAAGAAGTAGTGGTGGCTCAAGAGGCTGAACCTGTAAGAACAGAAGTTGTTTCGGCAGAAGACTCTTCTATAGATGAAAATGCAATGTCTAGTTCAGATTCAAATGAGATGAATATGGCAAACTTAGAAAAAGATCTATCCACTGTTTATTTTGACTTTGATAAGTTTAATATCCGTCCTGATATGCAAAGTAGAGTTACAGATAGTGCAAATGTAGCAAATGGTGCTGCTAGTGCTTTTACTGTCAAACTCGAAGGTAATTGTGATGAGTGGGGAAGTGACGAGTATAACTTCGCACTAGGACTAAAAAGAGCATCTAGTGTAAAAAAAGCACTTGTTTCTGAGGGTGTTAGTGAGAGTCGTATCACAATGGTAAGTTATGGTGAGAGCAATCCAGTTTGTACTGAGAAAACTCGAGAATGTTGGGCACAAAACCGCCGAGTTGATTTTAAACTTCTCCCATAACCAATGAAAAGCATCTATTTAGTTACAATCTTTGTAGCTATCGTGCCAATAAAATTGCTAAGCGCTGAGCCTTCTGCTTTTGGCGCTGGTAATTTAGATGATTCCCAACCTTATGGCTTGACTCAAAGCGAAAAGGTTATCCTTCAAACAAAAGACAAACTAAATAAAGTTGTTGTAAAAAGTAACAATCAAGCTAATGAAGTTGAATCTCTACGAGAGAGAATAGACGGTCTTCAAACTATTATTGAAGGGCTTACTAGAAAATCTCAAGAAAACAAATTAAGTCTACAGGAAATAGAGAAAAAAAATGCTCAAGAGTTAGAAAATTCTAATGAGTATGGTAAACGACTTAGTGAAATCTCTCAAGCAAATGCATCAGGGATTAAAGAGATAAACCAAACTCTTGCTAAGACTAAAATTCTTCTTGAGACAATAGAGTCTTCATATGTTACAAAAGAAGAGTATAACACTTTAGTGAATGACTTTAACAAGTTTAAAGAGTTAGTTTCAAAAGAGTTAAAAAAAGATACAGCAAAAAAAAGCTCTAAGCTTGACAAGATCTCAAATGCAGAAATAGAGAAGCTAGCAAAAGAAAATTATGATAAAAAGTACTATACAAAAAGCATAGAGTATTATACTCATCTCATAGAAAACAACTATAGACCTGCAAGAGCTCACTATATGATAGGAGAGATGAAGTACTATAGAAAAAACTATGCAGAAGCAATTGCATACTTTAAAAAGAGTGCATCACTTTATTCTAAGGCTGACTATATGCCTACGTTGATGCTTCATACTGCTATCTCTATGGATAAGACATCTGACTTTAAAAATGCAAAATCTTTTTATAAAGGTGTTATATCTAAATACCCAGATTCTAAAGCAGCTGACATAGCAAAAACCAATCTTAGTAAGATAGAGTAGTTTAAAAAAAGATTTGGTAATATTGTTTAACTTATGTTAGAATCCAAAAAAATTTAAAAAAGGCTCATTTATGGCAATAGAAACAAATCAAATAGTATCATTGGAATATGAAGTTCGTGATGGAGACACAGTTGTAGACTCAAACTTAGGCGCTGCACCATTAGTATTTATGTTTGGTAAAGGTCAAATTATTCCAGGACTAGAGAGTGGAATACAAAATATGGCTATAGGTGAAAAAGGGGATATTTTAGTAAAAGCTGAGGATGCTTATGGAGTTCACAACCCAGATGCTAAACAAGAAGTTCCTAAAGATCAATTTGCAGGAATTGATTTAGAAGAAGGGATGACTCTTTATGGGCAAGGCGAAGATGGAAATACTGTACAAGTTGTTGTTCAAGAGATAGGCGATGAGAGCGTTATAATTGACTTTAATCATCCTTTAGCAGGTAAAGATTTGATGTTTAGCGTAACTATCAGCAATGTAAGAGATGCATCTGCTGAAGAAGCAATGTCTGGTATCCCTGCTGAGAACAAACAAGAAGATGGCTGTTGCAGTTCTAGTGATGCTAGTAGCTCTAGTTGTGGATGCGACTAGTCTTATAGCAATACCCCTTTAATCTTTAAACTAAGCATAATTGCTACACCATTAAAACACTTAGCTTAAACTCTCTAATCTTTAGGGAGGCTGGTGTTTATCAAACTCTTCAAATATAAAATTAATTACAAAAACTATATTAAATATCATAATATAAGAGATTTTTTAGTATATTCTCTTAAAGATAGAGACAACTTGGCTATAATTTCAATATTATATTAAAGGTGATTTTTATGAGTAAAATAGCAATGATATTTGCAGGGCAGGGTAGCCAAGCAATTGGAATGGGTAGAGATTTTTATGAAAACTCAAATCTAGCTAAAGAGATGTTTGAAAAAGCTTCACAAAGGGTAGGTGTTGATTTTAAAGAGTTGATATTCCAGGAGAATGAAAAACTTAATCAAACAGCTTATACACAGCCTGCCATTCTTTTGGTACAGATGATAGCCTACAAACTTTTCAAAGATGCTTGTCCTGATGTTAAAGCTACGGTGTTTTTGGGTCATTCACTAGGAGAATTCTCCGCACTATGTGCTAGTGGAGCAATAGACTATCTTGATGCAGTAGAACTTGTACATAATCGTGGTGCACTTATGCAAGAAGCATGTCAGACAATAGAAGCTGGGATGATGGCAATAGTTGGACTTGATGATGCAAATGTTGAGTTAATCTGCGAAGATGCACAAGCACAAGGTAAAAAAGTGTGGCCTGCAAACTACAACCAAGATGGACAACTTGTTGTTGCTGGAATGAAAGAGGACTTAGTCTCACTAGAGCAGACTTTTAAAGATGCAGGTGCAAAGAGAGCACTACTGCTAAATATGTCTGTTGCATCTCATTGTGAAATCTTAGCATCAGCACAAGAACCACTAAAGATAATAATGGATGGCATGATAAAAAACAACTTTGAAGCACCTGTAATTTCAAATGTAACAACTAAACCATACAGTACAAAATCCGATGCTGTATCTTTATTAAAAGAGCAACTTGTAAAGCCTGTAAAATATAAGCAATCAATCTTAGCAATTGCTGATGATATTGACATGGCAATAGAGTTTGGTAATGGAGCTACTCTAAAAGGTTTAAACAGAAGAATAGCAAAAGAGCTAACAACTCTAAATATATCTGATATGGCAAGCCTAAAGAGTGTTGTAGAAGAGATTTGTAAATAAAAGGAATGGTATGAAAATAGCAATAATGGGTGCAATGCTTGAAGAAGTTGAGCCCTTTTTAGAACTTAGTGAGCATGAGCCACTTTTAAAGTATTTTAAAAAGTATAATGATATTGAATATGGTGGAAATACCTATCATGAAGCAAAATATAAAGATCATGAAATTATACTTGGATATAGCAAAATTGGAAAGGTAAATTCAACTTTAACTGCTGCTACTATGATTGAAAAATTTGGTGCTGAAATTTTGTTGTTCACTGGTGTTGCAGGTGGAGTTAATCCAAAACTTAAAATTGGTGATTTGATTGCTGCTACGCAGCTATGTCAACACGATTTAGACATAACAGCGTTTGGACATCCTCATGGTTATGTACCTGAGGGAGCTGTGTATGTTAAACCTTCAGCCAACTTACTGCATATAGCTAAGGAAGTAGCTGATGAAAAAAACATTGATTTAATAGGCGGTATTATAGCTACTGGAGATCAGTTTGTAGCAGATGAATCTAGAAAAGAGTGGATAAAAAATACATTTGATGCAGATGCTATAGAGATGGAAGGTGCTGCTGTTGCTGTTGTATGTGATGCTTTTGATATACCATTTTTTATTATGCGCTCAATTAGTGATACTGCAGATGAGGGAGCAGTTGAAGATTTTGATGAATTTTTAAAGCATTCATCACAAAGAAGCAGTAGTTTTGTAATATCTATGTTGGATAAAATAAAGTAATTTTTGATGGTAAAGCTTAGTAAAAAAATTATGAGTAAGCTAGGTCGTACTAATGCTGAGTTTGAGCTAATAGAAGAGGGTGATAAAATTTTAGTAGGACTGAGTGGTGGAAAAGACTCACTTACTATGATTCATGCACTAAAAGAGCAGCAAAGACGAGCACCATTTAAGTTTGAGTTTTTAGCTGTAACAGTTGGTTATGGGATGAAAGAGAACTATGAAGCTCTTATCGCACACTGCAAAGAGCACGAGATAGAGCATATCTTTCATGATACTAAGATTTATGACTTAGCTAAAGAAAAAATTAGAAAAAATTCATCTTTTTGTAGTTTTTTCTCAAGAATGAGGAGGGGCACACTTTATGGAGTTGCCGAAAAATATGGATGCAATAAGCTAGCATTAGGACATCATATGGATGATGCAGCTGAGAGTTTTTTCATGAACTTCATTTATAATGGTCAAATGCGTTCACTTGCTCCAAAGTACAGAGCTGATAATGGGCTTATTGTCATTCGTCCACTAATACAGATGCGAGAGAGACAACTAAGGGCCTTTGTTGAGTCTAATAATATTGCCGCTATAGGTGATGAGGCTTGTCCAGCCATGCGTTTTGATATAAAGATGCCTCACGCTAGAGCTAGTACTAAAGAGATGCTAGCAAAGATGGAAAAAGAGTTTCCATCACTCTTTACTTCGATGAATGCTGCGTTTAAAAATATCTCAGCTGATAGTTTTTTTGATAAACAGAGATTTAGTATTTAGTTACTAAATCCTTTTCATCTTTTTCTATTTGAGATTTTTTACTCCAAAGAGTATCGTCTTTTAGATTTTGTAAAAATTCTAAAATATTTTGCTGATAAGCCAGAGTGTCTATATCTCTAGTTATCTCTATAAGTGGTTTTAAAGATTCTATATCTATTTTTTTTGCATATCGTGGGATAATTTTTAACTCTTTTTGGATGTGAGATACTAGAGTGTCTATATCTAAACCATTCGGATCTTGTACTTTTTTTACTAGCTCTTTTGTTGTAAGTGTTAGAAGATTTGCCCTATCTTTATCACCTTTGTATAAATCCATAGCTATCTTTTCAACTATATTATAGTTCTCTTGATCTACATCTTCATTTGATGAAATTATGAGTGCAAATATTTTAGCACGAAACTCTAAAGAGCCATGATGGTGAACAAAAAACTCACGAAAAGCACTGAAAAAGTGGTGTTTGAGCCGAAAACTAAGCTTCATTTTTATCCTTAGGCAATATATATATGGTATTATACACCTTTGAATTTAAAATACTATTTTATAGGTGAAAAATGTGCTAAATGATGATTATGTAGTTTTAAAAAATTCTTTTATAGAGTCACAAAGACTTTTTGATAAGTTAAATATTGTAGCAAATCAGGCTAAGGAAATTGAGTACGATGAAAGTGGTCTTTTTTACGAAGATGAAGAGCGAGTTCAAAGGCACTGGTTGAAACTTAGTTCAAAAATCGTAGATGCACTCTCTCATGATTTGGATTCTTACAAAGTTGAACTTTTAAAAAATGAAGATCTAGAGGCAAGAGAGCTATCTATAAATCTTATTAAAGATGGAGAGATTAGTAAAATTTTAGTTGATTATAGCAGAGATGGTGCTATAAATATCACACAAATCAGTTAAGGAAAATACAAAATGGGTAGAGCTTTTGAATATAGAAAAGCATCAAAGCTAAAGAGATGGGGAGCGATGTCAAAGTTGTTTCCAAAGTTAGGCAAAATTATCACACTAGCAGCAAAAGAGGGTGGTGGCGATCCAGATATGAACCCTAGGCTTCGCACAGCTATACTAAATGCCAAAGCTGAAAACATGCCAAAAGACAATATAGAAGCAGCTATAAAAAGAGCAACGGCCAAAGATACTGCAAATATGCTTGAAGTAAACTTTGAGGGTAAAGCTCCTCATGGTGTTTTAATCTTTATAGAGTGTATGACAGATAACAACACAAGAACAGTTGCTAATATCAAAAATATACTTACAAAACATGGAGGTGAGTTGCTAACAAATGGCTCACTAGAGTTTATGTTTGATAGAAAAACAGTTATAGAGTTTGAGCTACAAGAGGATATGGATGTTGAAGAGTTAGAACTAGAACTCATAGATGCTGGTCTAGAAGAGATAGAAGCTGAAGATGGAATCTGCTTAGTTACAGGGGACTATACAAGTTTTGGCACTCTGACAGAGGCACTAGAGAACATGAATATAGAGATTAAAAAAGCAAATTTAGAGAGAATGGCAAACTCGCCAATAAGTATCACAGACAAACAACAAGAAGAGGTTGACAAGATTTTAGAAAAGCTTGATGATGATGAAGATGTACAGAGAGTTTTTACTAACCTTGCATAAGTAATGAACTATATAGACACTATATATACAGATACCCTTGAGGTAAAGCAATCAAAGTTTATAGCCTATCTCACCCCTTACGCTGACTTTGAAAAAATCTTAATGAAGCTAAAACAAGAGTATCCAAAAGCCAGACACTTTGTGGTAGCTTACAGATATTTAAATAAATATGAGCAAATTGTAGAGTACTCAAGCGATGATGGCGAACCAAAAGGAACATCTGGAAAACCCTCTCTTTTTGTACTTCAAGGTGCCAATCTAATAAATACGGCAGTAATAGTAGTGAGATACTTTGGCGGAACAAAGCTGGGACCTGGAGGACTTGTTCGTGCATATAGTGATGCTATAAACTTGAGTCTGCAAAAAGCTAAATTATTGGAGTACAAAAAAGAAGTGGAAGTTGATATTCGCTTTGAGTACTCAAATATTAGAATGGTTGAATATGAGTGTGAAGAACTAAGTATTGAGATAGTTCAAAAGAGTTTTGATAGCCAAAGTCTATATAAGTTAAGAGCTTCCAAAGAGGGCATGGACCTCTTTTTTAAAAAAATGAGTAGGCTAGTAGAAGTAGTTTAGTAATAAAAATAACTCACAAGTAAAATAATTAGATTAAACATATATGTTTGTTTTCTTAATATAACACTAAGAGTCTCTTTAGTAGTTGTAAGCTACTTTGTAAGTTGGGTCATCTTCTTCGTAAGTGCAGTGTGGTCCAGCTTTTTTTAGGATAGCTTTACAGTCCGCTGAGAGATGTCTAAGAAGTAAGTTTTTGCCTGCATCTTCGTACTTTTTAGTGATAGCATCAATAGCCTCAACCCCAGAAGAGTCCATAACTCTAGCACCTTTGAAGTCTAAAACTACTTTTGGCGGGTCATTTGGTATGTCAAAGTTATCTGCAAATGTTGTTGCTGAACCAAAAAATAGTGGACCCTCAAGCTCATAGATTCTAGTTCCATCAGACTCTGTATAAACTCTTGCAAAAATTCGTGCATGTTTCCAAGCAAAAGCAAGGGCAGAGATGATAACACCTGCAATAACAGCAATAGCTAAGTCTTCAAAAATAGTAATAATTGTAACAGCAAGCATAACAAAAGCATCCGTCTTAGGCATTCTACTTAGTCTTGAAAAGCTTGACCACTCAAAAGTACCAATGCTAACCATAAACATTATTCCAACTAAAACAGCTACTGGAATAGCATTTAAAACTCCGCTCATAGAGACAACAAGAATGATAAGTCCAAGAGCTGCAACAAAGGATGAAAGCCTTCCGATACCGCCAGATGTGTAGTTGATGATGCTTTGTCCTATCATCGCACAACCAGCCATACCACCAAAAAAACCACAAGCGATATTTCCAGTTCCTTGAGCTATACACTCTTTGTTTGCAGAACCTCTAGTATTGCTAAGTTCATCTAAGACTGAGAGAGTCAGTAGAGATTCAATAATGCCAACAAGTGCGACAATAACAGCATAGGGAAGTACCATAATGATGGCATCAAGACTTAAAATATTTTGTGGAATAACAAAACTTGGAAGCTCTCCTGCAAACTCGCTCATATCTGCTAAACCGCTTAGCAAAAGTGTTTCTACATTTGTAAAATAGACAACTAAAGTCACAGCAATGATGGCTACTAAACCCGCTGGAATTGTTTTTGTAAATTTTGGAAGAGTGTACATGATAAACATAGTGATAGCTACTATTAAGTACATCATGTATCCTTGACCTTCGAAAAATTTAAACTGCGAAGTTGCTATTACTATAGCTAAGCCATTTACAAAGCCATGAATAGCTGGAGTTGGAACTAGGCGGATAAATTTACCGAGCTTTAGCATCCCAATGCTTATTTGGATGAGTCCTGCTATGATAGTAGCTAGAAGTATATAGTGAAGAACTCCCATAGCAACGGCTTCTTTACCTAATCCACTAGCTACTAATATATCACTTGCTTCTAATCCTAAGCCTACAAAAACTACAGCTACCGCTCCAGTTGCACCTGAAATCATCCCAGGTTTTCCGCCAATAAGTGAAGTGATAAGTCCTAGTATAAATGCAGTATATAGCCCAACAATAGGACTGACTCCAGCTATAAAACTAAATGCGATGGCTTCTGGAACTAGGGCTACTGATACGACTAAACCAGATAAGATGTCATTTTTGATGTTTGTTGATGTGTACTTTTTTAAATCAAACAATTTTTGGATGCCTTTTGAGAGGTGTTTTGAAATTTCGCGGATTATAACTAAAGCCAAATGAAATTTTGCTTGAAAAAAGAGTAAGCTGTGATATACTTGAGTTAAATCTAAATTTGGAGAATAATGATGAAAAATCTGTTTTTACTGCTTACGGCAATGATTATATTTGGCGGTTGTTCATATAAAAATGAGTCCTTGATGCTATCACAATATGATGCACAATATACAGGGGAGCTATCAAAAGATAAAAAGAGTGTTTTTATAGAGTCTATAGAAGATATGCGAGTTGATAAAAGAAGCTTAGGATATGTCTTAGAAGGTGATAAAAAGGCTCACGAGTTGTACTCTACAGAGGATTTTACTAAAAAGTATAAAGATGCTTTTGAAATTGCACTTAGAATGGCTGGATTTGAAAACTCAGCACAACAAAGTGGTGCAGAGTTAGTTATGAATATAAATATCAAAAAAATAGAGTTTATTTATAATAATAAAAATCTTGATAAAAACCTAAAAGGGGTAATAGAGTTAGAAGTTACTATAAAAAAAGGTACATCTACAATAACTCAAGACTTTAAACAGGCAGCATCTAAATGGATAGCACCGTCTTATAGTTCTAAAGATATTGAGCCATTTTTAAATGAGATTTTTTCACAAAGTGTTAATAGTGTCGTAACAAGGCTAACTAAATACTAAAATAATAAGTTCTATTTGTATTATATGTGATACAATTAATTTAAAAAATGGAGTGTGAAAGAATGGAAAATTTTAGTGATATAGTAGTAGGGCTTGATATTTCAAACAATGCAAAAGAGGTTTTAAATAGAGCTTTTTTAGTAGCTAAAAGAAATGACTCAAAGGTTACTATAGTTCACGCGATAGATGCTGGATTTTTTGGTAACTTTATAAAAGATGCAAAGATTGAAAAATTAAAAATCAGTGCTATAAAGGGTATTGAAAAAGAGTTAGAGGGTGTTAATACTCAAGGCTTAAGTTATACTATAGAAGTCCGAAAAGCTAAACCATCTCTCTTTGTTATGGATGAGGCTAAGGAGAGGGATGCTTGTATGATTATCATAGGTGCAAATGAAAAAAAAGACTTTGCAACTACAATACTAGGATCCACTGCACACAACATCGCACAAAAAAGTAATCTTCCTATTCTTATAGTTAAGAGCAAATCTGGCGAGCCATATAAAAATATAGTAGCTTTTACAGACCTCTCAGAAGTATCTAAAAAGAGCTTACTCTTCTCTCAAGAATTTTTTCACCAAGAGAGTATCAAGTGTGTTTATGCTTATAAAAAGATGAGTGAAATAGCTTTTAGATATCATGATGATTATGAAAATAGAGATGAAATAGAACAAGAGATACAAGCGCATGAACAGGAGAAATTTGATAAGTTTATAAAAGAAAACAATATAAAAAAAGCAGGGCTTATAGAAGATAGAATAGGAGTTACAAATGCCCTTACAAACTATGTTGTTAAAAATAGCAATGATCTTGTGGTTTTAGGCTCAAATGGAGTAAATAATGCAGGTTCATTTCTTTATGGCTCAACTGCATCAAGTTTGATGCAAAGCCTAAAGTGCGATGTCTTAGTATATATCCCTAAAAAATAACTCTCTAACTCTCTTAAATCTTAAGAGAGTCTAGTTGTTCTTTTACCTTTGTTTGTTTAAGAGTAGTATCACTCAGTGCTTCGCGGTTTTTATCTAAAACATCTTGCGGAGCATTTGAGACAAATCTTTCATTATTTAACATTGAGCTTAGTTTGTCTATCTCTTTTTGTAACTTTTCATCTTGTTTTGTAAGTTTAGAGATGATTGGAGTTAGATCTATACTTTCAGTTGGTATAAAAGTCTCACAACTATCAGCTATATCGCTCACAGCATCTTCGATTTTTTCATCACAAAATTCAACTTCATCAACCTTTGCAAGCCTTGCTATAAAAGGCAACATCATCTCTTTGTCTCTGTCTGAGATGCCATCGATTTTTACATAAGCCTTTGCAATCTTCTGGTTTGCCAAATCAACAAGAACTTTCGCTCTTCTTATGGAGACTATAGCATCCATGATTATTTCAAACTTCTTCTCTTCTTTTCTCTGTTTTGTCTTTGTTGGATAAGGAGATATCATGATAGACTCAGAGTCTTCTAGTGTAGTTCCTGAGAGTTCATGGTATAAAAACTCTGTAATAAAAGGCATGAAAGGGTGCAGAAGTTTCATAGCTTCTTTAAATATAGCACCAAGCTCTACTATAGAGGCTTTATCAGCTTTACTAAGCTCTATTCCCCAGTCACAAAACTCATTCCATAAAAATCTATACATAACACTAGCAGCATCGTTAAACTTATACTCATCTAGAGCAGATCTAACTTCTTTTGTAGCAAGGTTTAGTCTTGACATCATGTAGCGACCAAGGTTAGTCTCAACACAAAAACCTTTCATATCAGGGAATATATCTACATTCATTTGAAGATATTTTGAAGCGTTGTAGAGTTTGTTTGTAAAGTTACGGTTTAACTCTAATTTTTCTTCACTCATTCTAATATCGCGACCTTGAGCAGCTGATATTGCTAGGGTAAACCTTAAAATATCAGCAGAGTATTTCTCTATTGTTTCAAGAGGGTCTATAACATTTCCTCTTGACTTACTCATCTTATTACCATGCTCATCACGAACTAGGGCATGAAGATAGATATGGTTAAAAGGAAGCTCTTTGTTAAAGTTCTCACCCATCATCATCATTCTAGCTACCCAGAAAAAGAGAATATCAAAGCCAGTTATCAGAAGTGAGTTTGGATAGAACTCTTTCATATCATCTGATTGAAAAAGTTTGTCCATCTCAGTGTCACCATTTCCCCAACCTAGAGTAGAAAAAGGCCAAAGAGCAGAACTAAACCAAGTATCAAGTACATCTGGGTCTTGAGTTAAGTTTTTAGAGGCACACTTAGGACAAGCTTTAGGATTATCTTTTAGAGATGCAAACTCATGGTCACAATCTCCGCAGTAAAAGACTGGAATCTGATGTCCCCACCAAAGCTGGCGAGAGATGCACCAATCTCTTAAGTCTCCCATCCAAGCGTTGTAAGAGTTTATCCAGTGCGGTGGGAAAAACTTAGCTTCACCACTGTTGGTTTTTTCTATTGACTTTGTGGCAACTTCTTTTCTTACAAACCACTGTTTAGAGATATATGGTTCAACGATATTTTTACATCTGTAACAGTGTCCAACTTGATGTTTATGGTCTTCTATTTTAACTATATAACCCTCTTCATCAAGTCTCTTAACGATGATGTCACGAGCTTGCAGACGCTCTAAGCCTTTAAACTCTTCTGCGTAATCGTTAAGAATTCCTTTTTCATCAAAAACTGTTATGAACTCTAAGTCATGTCTCTTTCCAACCTCATAGTCATTTTGGTCATGTGCAGGAGTTACCTTAACAACTCCAGTTCCAAACTCCATATCAACATGCTCATCAGCGATAATAGCTACTTCTCTTTGAAGTAGTGGAAGGCGAATTTTCTTACCTACAAGGTCTTTATAACGCTTATCATCTGGATGAACCATAACTGCACTGTCTCCAAAATATGTCTCAGGTCTTGTAGTAGCAACTTCTACAAAGCCACTCCCATCAGCAAAAGGATACTTTATATGATAAAACTTACCATCATGGTCTTCATGTTCAACTTCTATATCACTTAATGCTCCATCATGTGTACACCAGTTAACCATGTAGTTTCCACGGATGATTAGTCCATCATTATAAAGATGCACAAATGCCTCTTTAACTGACTTTTGAAGTCCAGCGTCCATAGTAAATCTCTCTCGCTTCCATGCAGGAGTTACCCCCATTTTACGGAGTTGATTTGTCATGATACCAGCGGACTTTTCTTTCCACTTCCAAGCACGCTCTAAAAATGCTTCTCTTCCTATCTCTTCTTTAGTTGTTCCCTCAGCTAGAAGTTGTTTTTCAACTACATTTTGAGTTGCAATTCCTGCATGGTCAGTCCCTGGTTGCCAAAGAGTTTTATAGCCGTCCATTCTTTTATATCTCGTGATAATATCTTGAAGTGTAAATGTAAGTGCGTGACCGATGTGCAGGCGTCCTGTGACGTTTGGAGGTGGCATCATGATGGAGAATGTTTTACTCTCTTGTTGGATAGCAGAGTTGCCATCTACTTCAAAGTATCCTCTATCTTCACATATCTTATAATATCTGTTTTCTATCTCTTGCGGTTTGTAGCCATCTTGCATCTCTTTAGCCTTATAATAATCTCTTATTTTTTCGCGATTATATCTAAAAAGAAGTGAGGCTATTCTTAGATGCCGGTAACTCTTTGCTTGATTGCCATCTTATCTTCATACATATTTTTATCCGCTTTTTCTATTATATTTGAAAATTTTTGAGAAGCTTCATACTCGCTCACACCAAAAGAGAAGCTAACTTGAAACATCTCCTCTTTAGCTTTTAATCTTTTTGAGAGTATTTTTTCTCTAAGTTCATCTAAAATCTCTTTAGCCTTTTGTGCAGAGACATTCTTGTCAAAGAGTAAAATAAACTCATCTCCGCCATAGCGTACAATGCTATTTCTAGTTTTTTTGAGCTCACTTGCAATGTAAATTAGAACCTTATCGCCTATGACATGGCCAAAAGTGTCATTTATTATTTTAAAATAGTTGAGATCAACGATAGCTAAAGTCCCACTATCTCTAAACTTTTGAGCATCATCTTTTAAAAAGTTGTCATTTAACCACTTTCTGTTTTGTACATTTGTTAGAGTGTCTTTATATACTGACTCTTTTAGTTTTTCTACCTCAAGACGAAGTTTTTGAGTCTCTTCGAGTACATTTTCAAGCAATTTATCATCTTTTTCTTTTATGGCACTTATGGCTTTTGAAGTAGATTTGCTTAGTTGCATCGCACTTTTAGAAGCTTGATCTTGAAGGCTTGTTAGATGAGCACATTCATTTATGAGTAGATTCTTAGCGAGTTCACTTTCATTACCAAGCACTGTGCCGTGCGCATTTGCAAACTTAGAAAATATGGCAGCATACATGCTAGGCGTTACAACTGAGATCTCATTTATAGAACTTTTTGTCTGGCTAGAGATAATTTTTAATATATCATTGTTAGAATGCATGACTTGTTGCCTTAAAAAGAGTTGATTGTGACTGTCATTATAACACATTTAAATAACAGTCTCCTATTTTATCGACATTTTAAATACAAGTATTAGGCAAAGTCTGATGGATAAAAGTAAGCAAAGCTTTAACTTGTATAATCACATTTGAACTTCTATCCTAAAGGTAAAACTTGCCACTATCGAGATTAAACAAAGAGCAGTATATCGCTGCAACATCACAAGAAGCACAAAATCTTATCATTGCATCTGCTGGAACTGGAAAAACTTCTACTATAGTTGGGCGAATAGCACATCTTTTAAAAAATAGCATACAACCACAAGAGATTTTACTACTTACATTTACAAACAAAGCTGCTCAAGAGATGGTTGAGAGAGTTGCAGAATTTTTTGGAAAAGAGATAGCAACTAAGATAGATGCGGGAACATTTCATGCGGTTAGTTATAGATGGCTTAAAAAGACTCAAACTAGAGTCATCTTAAAACAGCAAAGAGAGCTAAAAACTCTCTTTAGAAGTGTTTTTGAAAAACGCTCATTTGAACATATTGGCGCAGAGATCACTCCTTATGGTGGAAACTATCTTTATGATTTGTACTCTTTTTATCAAAATACAGAGTTAGTGATGCATTTTGAGGATTGGATAGTAGAGAAGTACCCAGAACATGAACTTTTTGCACTTATCTATGCGGATATTGTGGATGAGTTTGAAGCTTTAAAAAAAGAGTATGGCTTTGTAAACTTTAATGATTTGTTACTAAACTTTAGAAAACTTTGCAAAACTAAGGAGCTAGGCTACAGAGAGGTTTTAGTCGATGAGTATCAAGATACAAACGCTCTTCAAGGCACACTTATAGATGCGATAAATCCGCCATCACTCTTTTGTGTTGGAGATTATGATCAGAGTATTTACGCTTTTAATGGTGCAGATATCTCAATCATCGGCTCTTTTACAACTAAGTTTGCTGGTGCAAAAGTTCACACACTTACAAAAAACTATCGTTCTAGCTTATCAATTCTCTCACTGGCAACTAAAGTAATAGAGCATAATGAGAGAATCTACCCAAAACAACTTGAAGTCACAAGACTTCAAAGTGCACACTCACCTACACTTTTGGTCTATGATGAACTTTTTGATCAATACCATGCAATCGCAGCAAAGATTAGAGAGTCACAAACTCCAAGAGAGGAGATAGCTGTTATCTTTAGAAATAATTCCTCAGCTGATGGCATTGAGGTGGGCTTAAGAGAATTAGACATCCCTTGTAAAAGAAAGGGTGGGACAAGTTTTTTTGATGCAAAAGAAGTTAAAGCGGTTTTAGACTTTTATACTCTTTTAGTAAATGAGTCTGATATGATGTCTTTTATCCACCTTTTTGAGTTTGTTCGTGGCATTGGTAGTGCTATGGCAAAGGAGATATATATAGCTCTAAAAACTTTAGGACATGGAAGCATATTTTATGGTCTTTATGCTCCTGATGAGTCTATCAAAAATCCTTTTGAAAAAAGAAAACTAAACCATCAACTAGGTCTTTTTGATGATTTTTTAGAGTTAGGTGCTGTTGGTAAATTTGCAAAGCTTGGATTTGAAACAAAGTTTATGAAAAATCCAATACTAAAGCATCCAAAGCTTACAAAAGATAGTGCTATGTTTTTGCATGATTTTTATCTTTTGTATCGTGATTTAAAGGGTATAAAACAGCCTAGGACAATTGTAAAAAAGATAGCATCATCGACTATTTTTAAATATATAAGAGAGTTGCTCTCAAACAAAAGAGCACAACTCAAAGATGGCACTGTAGATGAGAAGCAAAAGAGTGAATCACTCATAAAAATAGAGCGAAAAATGATACTCTTAGAGGAGCTATCTAAACCATATTCGGAGCATGATAGGTTTTTAAATGCTATGATTTTAGGCTCTTCTGACTTAACACAAGGGGAGGGTGTTAATCTGCTAAGTGTTCATGCATCTAAAGGCTTAGAGTACAAAGAGGTCTATATAATTGACTTGATGGATGGAAGATTTCCAAACAGAAAACTTATGCAAAGAGGTGGTTCATTAGATGAAGAGAGACGACTCTTTTATGTGGCAGTTACTCGTGCAAAAGATATTTTATATCTTAGTTTTGCAAGATATGATAAGATAAAAAAACAAAATTTTATAGCATCACAATTTTTATATGAGGCTGGTTTAGTTGCAAAAGATGATGCCTACCAAGCCATGTTACAAAAAGAGTTAGAGAAGCTAGATTCAGAGGGTTGACTCCGCGCTACGAAGTTTTTTTACCTCTAAAAAGTAAGTATGACCTAGATATATTACAAATAAAACAGCTCCAAAAAATATAGCAAATGGAACAAGTGAGATAAGATAGAGGCTTAGAGTTTTTAGTCTTAGTTTGTTAGATAAAAAGTAGTCTATCTGTTTGCTCTCTTGTTTTGTGCAGATATTTGATGAAATATCAAACTTTAGCATCTTATGAAAAAAGTAATATAGAGGGAGATTAAATGCTACTATATTTACTATGGGGATAAAATAAAAAGGGATTAAAGCTATAAAAAGTAGTATCATAATCACAGCCCATTTCACAACAAGAAACAGGTCAGTAAGCAGATTAGAGTAACCTATGAGTTTTATATCTTGATAGTGTCTCTTTTGAAGTTCACGAAGCACAAAAGGTGTTAAAAACCCTATAACAATAATCGCTATAAAGATAGAGATATAAAGGGTTAAAAACCCTCCAATAGCATAGATGAAAAATGTAGCAAGCCAAGAAGTAATGGCAAAGCTCATCAAATACTCCACTACGGAATTACCCTCAACCATTGTAGTTACGCTCTGTGTGTGAGGGATGCCATTTTGTATTGTAGTTTGAGTCGATTGTACTTGCATCTCAGCTAAACTATCAACTCCCATCCCAGCAAAAATAAAAAACAAAATATACATTAAAATTAAAGTGATAAAAAAAGGAGCCAAAGAGTACTTTAACATCTTTAGCGATAAGAAGTCTTTTATACTAAGTAGTATAATGTCTTTTTCAGTTTTCATAACTTACTCCAATTTTTAAAAAATAGTAAAGTCTTTGTTAGATTTTACTAAAATTTACTTTATTATATCTTTTGCACAAAGATATCCACTAGCCCATGCAAATGCAAAGTTGTATCCGCCTCGCTTTCCTACAATATCTAAAACTTCTCCGCAAAAGTAGAGATTTTTTTGCTTTAGTGACTCAAAAGTTTTTGGGTTTATCTCACTTACATCAACTCCGCCACCACTTACTTCAGAATGACGAAAACCATGGGTGCTAGTCACTTCAAAACGCCAATTTAGCATCTGATTTGCTATTTTTTTACTAAGTTTTGTGTCTATTTTTGTGCTTTTAGAAATCACAAGAGTTTGAAGAATACCTTGAGCTATCTTTAGGGGTACTAGACCTATTAAGATATCAAAAACACTAAGATTTGGCATAGCTTTGGCTAGGTTTGTTATGTGAGTTGAGAGTTTT
Organism: Sulfurimonas hongkongensis; assembly: GCF_000445475.1. Lineage (NCBI taxonomy): Bacteria > Pseudomonadati > Campylobacterota > Epsilonproteobacteria > Campylobacterales > Sulfurimonadaceae > Sulfurimonas > Sulfurimonas hongkongensis. Next base: position 64,548 of record NZ_AUPZ01000013.1, on the reverse strand, counting down.
TGAGTGTTGTATGATGGAAGGAGGTTTATAGATATACCAACCTTAGCATATTCTAAAAGTGCTTTACTCGCTCTTTGAGAGATGTCTAGTATGGCAAAACCTGAAACTCCATAGTTTGTAAACAAGATATCTCCGCAAATTGAGATATCTTTTTTGTTATTGACTAAAAGTGTAACTTCACCTTGTGTTTTAACTCCACTCATTTTGTGAGCTATAGTAGAATTTAGATGAAGTTGAACAAGTGAGGGGTAAGTTGCAATGATGTTGTGCCCAAACTCTTTTGCAAACTCATATCCATCCGCGCATCCACCTAGATGCTCGGCTGCACATGAGCCAGTCGCCACAACCACAGCGTCATAGTTTTTTAGCAACTCTTTTATGTTTTTTATCTTAGTGCTTGTGTAGATCTTAACACCAAGATTTGTTGCATAAGTTGTAAGAAGTGTGGCTACGCTCTTTGATTCATTGCTAAGGGGATAAGCTCTTCCATCATCGAGTGTGTTGAGTATTAGACCAAAGCTAGATGCAAAGTTACTGAACTCTTTATATCCAAATCCCTCTATGGCATCTTTTGCAAAATGAGGATTTTGCCCAAAGTAGTCATAAGTTGTGAGGTTTTTATTAGTAATATTGCATCGTCCATTTCCAGACACTAAAATCTTCTTAGCACACTTGTCATTTTGCTCAAAAACATCAACTTTACAAGACTCTTTTGCACACTCTATAGCACACAAAAGCCCAGAAGCTCCACCACCTATGATGGCTACTTTTTTACTCATTGTCTATTTTATAAGCTTCTATAAACTGTGACATCAAAAAGTCTAAAGATTCTAATATATCTGAATATGGGTCATCTGATTCTATAAGATCGTTAGCTAGGTAAGTAAAAGCAAAACTATAGACATCACCCTCTCTTAGAGTTTTCACCTCTTCTCCTATACCAATTTCTACATAGATAGCTTGTGTATCTTCTATCTCTACGGCTTCTATTTTTATCATAAAAGTAGCAGAATCATCTCCATCAAAAACAAATCCAGCATTTAAGAGTCTCTTTTTCGCAATCTCTTCTATATCAGCTATCTTTTCTTTACCTAAAAAGTTGGTACTTGTCGTCATATACATACGAAGATTTTTGATATTATCTAGTGTGTAAAATGTATCACCCAAAAGTGAACTTGTAATAATTAAAAAAAGGATAAATTTTTTCATTATTTATACTTTATAAAATTTTCTTTTGCAGAGTCTAAATCGCCAGAAAAATCACTAGGCTTCATGTATCCCATAGACTCAAAAACTATCTTTTGTGTATTTGGATCTATAAAAAAAACAGTTGGAACTACTTTAGCGTAAAATTCTCGTGGATACGCTCCTTTATCCTTTACTCTATCTATGATAAGAGGTACAAATTCGTTTGAAACCCTTGCTTTTATCTCTTTTGAGCTAAGAGTTTTTCTCTCAAATTTTTTACACCAAGGACAGTAATCCCCAACAGCAACAAACATTAAAAGCTTGTTTTGCTCTTTTGCAACTTGTAGTGCCTTTGTATAGTCTCTTAAGTATTTTACCTCTTGAGCAAATTCATCTATTTGTGCAGACAACCCTAGTGTAAACATTAGTATAAGGGATATAAGTATCTTCATTCTAAACCTTTTTAACCTTTTTAATAAGTACGCTACTTTATCATAATAATCATTTAAAGTGAAACTACTTTTGCACCAAAGCCACCCATGTGCTGTGGTGCATCTTCAAACTTTTTAACCCTAGGATGGGCTTTAAGGAAGTTTTTAACTGCATATGAGAGTTTACCAGTTCCTATGCCGTGATAAATTATGACTTCATCCCAACCATTAAGCAGTGCATCAGAGAGAAACTTATCTAGAGCTTCCTCAGCTTCCTCTGCTCTCATACCATGCAAATCACATTTTAAGCCAGCTTTTTTTTCAACATTTACTTTTACAGTAGTTTGTGGTTTTATATAGATATTTTTAGTGGGCTTTAAATCTTTTGTTTTAACTCTAAGTCTCATGCCACCAACCTCTATAAGTGCTTCTTTTTTGTCTTTTATAGAGATGATACTACCTTTGTTATTTCTATACTTTATAAAGTCACCAACCTTGTAAACATGGCTATTTAAGTTTGGTTGAGTTTTGTTTTTTGGCAGGTTTTGATTTGCCTTGCTCATGGCTCTGTGGATGGCTTTTGTGTCACCTGCCTTTGCAGCTTTTTTTGCTTCATCTATAGCTATCTCATAAGTAAATCTTAGCTCTTTTTTTTCTTTTTCAAGTTCTGCTCTTAGCTTCTCTATTTGAGCTTTTAAGTCAAGCTCTTTTGCATCTAAGTATTTGAGCTTTTCATCTACTTTTTTATGCTTTTGTTTTAACTCTCGCTCAAGCTCTGAGCCTCGCTCTATAAGAAGATTTAGCCTTTCACTGTTGTCCCCGTAAACATTTTTTGCTTCACTAACTATTGCATTTGAGATGCCGTATCTAAGAGCCGTCTCAAAAGCATAACTTTTGCCAATAATGCCTTGCATAAACTCATAGGTTGGAGCTCTTAGCTCTTCATCATAAAGTGCTGCCATCAGCTCAACATCATCGCGATCAGCCATAAGAGCAGCTAAACGTTTATGGTGTGTTGTCACTACTACTTTTTGACCTCGCTTTATAAGATCATCAAGTATAACTTTAAACAGAGCTGCCGCCTCGTCACTATCTGTTCCAAGCTCTATCTCATCGATACCAACTAATGCAGATTTGTGCTCAAAGATTTTTGAGAACTCTTGCATACGTCCAGCAAAAGTGGATATATCATTTTTTACATTTTGTGGATCGTCTATGATGGAGAGGATAGTTTTAAAGCTTCCAATATGAGATTTATGTTCATTTAATGCCATTGGTATGATGTACTTTGCCATAAATGCAGAGGCAAGAATAGATTTTAGCAGCATAGTTTTTCCACCAGCATTTACACCAGTTATCATAAGTATGTTTTTACTAAAGTCAACGCTTAGAGGTTTTGGTTTGGCAAGAGCTGGATGGATAAAATCTTTTAGGATAATTTTAGAGTCATTTTTTGAACTTTTTATGAGTTGAAGATTTTTACTCTTTGCAAAAAGAACTCTAGCTTGGTAGTTATCAAACTTTGTAAACTCTTTATCTATAAAATTTATAAAGGGTAAAAGCTCACTAAGCACACTAGAGAACTCTTTTGCATAAGTATAAAAGATAGCTTGTTTTTCTTGCTCAATAAAGCGAATCTGCTCTTTTGATTTTAAGATGATATCAGGCGATACATAAAAAAATCCACCGCTACTTCGTCCAACTACTGCACCTTTTAGTACATGGTTAAATCCACCGCGAACTAAAAGAGCCTCTTCATTATTTATGAGATGTATTTGAGTATCTACTAAGTATCCTGAGAGTTTTGAGCTTGACATGAGCCTCTTCATAGACTCGTTCATATTTGTTTTATGCTCTTTGATTCTTTTAGTCAAACCAAATAGCATCTCATCTAGGTTTTCATTAAAGAGTCCATCAACTTTAAAGTATTTCTCAACCTCTACAAACTTTTCATGAACTTCAATTTTTTCCATCCACTTGCCAATAATTCCCTCAAACTCTTGATTTTTAAAGTAGTTGAAATACCTAACAACTTTTACTATCTCAAAAATCTGTTCAAAATTAAGCACACCTCTTTTTTTTAGATGAGCTTTAATGTTAAAAAAGTTTGCTACTTTAGGAGGGGCTTTGAATTCTAGGTTATCTAGTGCTTTTATATACTTAAAATGTAACTCTTGGTCTCCCTCAATGTAGAGAGAACTCTCTCTTGCAAAGAAGCTCTTAAACTGTTCTATATGCTCAGACAAGTCAAGTTGTTTTATTAGTATATCTATTTTGGAAGTTTTGTTTATGGACATAATTTTTGTTTTACCTAATATATTGCTTTATTGGTAGAATTTTAGCTGAATTTTTATTATTGCGACTTATATGGTAAAAATAGGAGATAAAATTAAAGAAATGGGTTTTAAAGAAGTTGTGTAGAGGATATTGAGCAGAAAAATCTACTCAATATTTAAAAAAGATTACAGACCTGTAACGTTTTCTGCTTGTGGGCCTTTTTCGCCTTGACCAATTTCAAAAGTCACTTTTTGACCTTCGTTTAGTGAAACACGATCGTAACCATTGCTGTTAACTTGACGGAAGTGTACAAATACATCTTTTCCACCATCTTCTTGCTCGATAAAACCGAAACCTTTTTCGCTATTGAACCATTTAACTGTTCCATTTACTAATGCTGCCATTGTAAATCCTTTATGTTTAATTACACCCTAAGGTGGTTGAAAATCTAATATGAAGTCTTATTTTTAGGTGAATTATACTGGTAACACAAAGTCGTCAATGCAAAGCAGTCTAAAGATGTAACTCGAATCATCTTTCATTGGCAGTAGTATACCTGAAAAATATGAAATGTGTAGTTAAATTTGAAAATTTAACTACTCACAAGTAGAAGCACTTATCATTTGCCCATAATTAGGGGTGTTTTCTTTGCCGATAAAAGTGTAGGTTCCGATGCTAATAGTGTAGTTTGTATTATTTACATCCATACCATTGCAAGTCACTGTTTTACCTTGGTTAAATTTCATTACTACATTTAGCATCTTGTCTCTTTTTGCATTAGAGTAAGCGTTAAAAGCAATAGCTCCTAAGATTATACTAAATACTATAATAGTGATAATTATTTTTTGATTTTTTTTAAGTTCTGTAAAATAGTGTAGAACTAAAAAGAAAAGTCCTACAATTACAAGTCCAGCGATATATGCCATTAAGCAGTACCTCTTATTTGATAAGTTATATCTCCAGCACCAAAACCGATGATGAGACCTTTGTTTAGAGTTTTTAGAGTCTCTTTGTCTTTTATAACACTAATGTTGTTGTTTGCCCTTGTGATGGTATCTGCCATTGTAAGGTTATAATCTTTAAACTTCTCTTTAAAATCTATCTCTCTTGGAGCTTCTCCTGCCGACCAAACAGGGAGGATAATAAGTTCAGCAACTCCCTCAAAACACTTTATAAACTCTTCAAGGTTGTCAATAGTTCTAGAGTACTTGTGTGGTTGCCAGATAGCAGTAATCCTATCAAAACCTTTGAGCTGTGCGTACTCTTTTACAGACTCAAAAGTAGCTTTTATCTCTGTTGGATGATGCCCATAATCATCAATGATGACGCTATTGTTTTGGGTGCCTACTATATCAAAACGTTTTTTTATACCTTTAAATTTTAAAAGATTTTTTCTGATTTGTTCTATCTCCATAGATTCATGAGCTGCTAAAATAGCAAGTGAAGCATCAAGAGCTATATGTTTACCAAAGCCCCAAACATCAAATGAACCCAAATCTCTAAGGGTAAATCTTGTGTGAGGTTCATCGCCTATAAGAACAAACTCTATATCTTTTATATCACGGCTTGGATAGAGCCAGTTTGCGTCTATTTCATCTACTAGAGTAGCAATAAACGGATCTTCTGCATTTAAAACACGACATTTAGCAGAATTTATAAAGGTTTTGTATGATTCATAAAAGAGTTCGAAGTTGTAGTCATAATACTCCATATGTTCAGGTTCAGCGTTAATTACAATAGCACAGTGGGGATTTGAGTTTACAAAACTTCCATCACTCTCATCAGCCTCAAATAGCATGATATCATTTGTTTCATCATATCTTACATTTGAACCAAAAGCCTTTGATTCTGCACCGATAATTGCAGAACCCTCCATAATGGCTGTTAAAATTGCAGTAGTTGTGCTTTTTCCATGTGCACCAGCTACAGAGTAGACTTTTGAAGTGTTTAGTATTTGCAAAAGTGCTTCACGACGAGCCAATACTTCTATGCCTTTTTCTTTTGCTTGTATTATTTCTGGATTGTCTGGACGAATGATGGCTGAGTGAACAACTAAGTCTTGATCAACTATAGCATCAGCATTGTGAGAAACTGTGACTTTTATACCTAAATCACGAAGTTTTTTGGTGATGATAGTGTCTGAAATATCAGAACCACTGACTGTGTGCCCTTTGTAGTGCATGTACTGAGCGAGACCTGAGATACCTATGCCACCTATACCTATAAAATGTATTTTCATTTCTTGCTCCCATCACATTTAGAGTCACTTAGCAACTTTTGTGCCTCTTTTTTAAACATACTAATATAAAATTTACCAGCTTTTTGAGTAGCATCTATATCAGCAATATTATCCATAAAATCATCAAGACTAATCCCTTTGCTTGAAGCTATCGAGTGAAGCTTTAAAGATGATGAAAACCCATCATCTTTAGTAAGCCCACTAAGAACTTCAAACAAAGCACTAGCATCAGAGATATCTCCAGCGTGATAATGCTCCATAGCGTACTCATACAAAGCTCTAAGTGTCGCAAAGTCTTGAACTTCGTTGATGTTCATAGATCTGTGAGATTCAAGTACATCTGTTAATCTCTCAAGAGCTAAATCCAATATGTTTGCATAAAAAGCTTGAAGTGCATCTTCATCAAAACTATCTTGCGCTTTTTGCTCTAGCACATAAAGCGATGCAATATCTGCACTCTCTTGTGCTTTTAGCACTTTTTGTTTTAGTCCATCAAGACTCATGTTAAGCACTCCTTTATTCTATTTAATGCATCTCTTATCATGCTAGGAGATTCAACTAAAGCTACCCTTATATACTCTTTTGCAGGGTTTATGCCATCACTATTTTTTCTTGCTAGATATTCACCAGGGAGAACTTTTACATTGTACTTTTTGTAAAGATTTTTAGTAAACTCTTGTGGTTTTTTCACTTTAAGCCAGAGATAAAAAGTTGCTTTTGGGATTTTAGTGCCTAGTATCTCATTTGCAATTTTAAAGTTTTCTTTGTACATCTCTCTAGCTACATCAACATGTTCTTCATCACTCCAAGCCAGAGCAGCTGCACCTTGAAGAGGAAGAGGTGATGCACAACCTATATAAGTCCTATACTTCATATACTCTTTTAAAATCTCTGCATCTCCTGCAATAAAACCTGAACGAAGCCCGGGAGCTGATGAGCGTTTTGAGATGGAATTTACAACTAAAATATTTTTAAACTCACTATTGTTAGCCACAATGGCAGCCTCCAATAGTGAGGGTGTTTTTTCGTCTATATAAAGCTCACTGTAGCACTCATCGTTTATAAGGGTAAAGTTGTGTTTTTGACTCAGTTTTACCCACTCTACAAGTTCATCTAAAGATAGAGTAGAAGCTGTAGGATTGTTAGGAGAGTTTATGATGACAAGATTGCATTTGCTTAGTGCATTTTCATCTATCTCTGGCTTAAAGTCATTTGCTTCGTTCATATTTATATGGACTATTTTAGCTCTTGAAGCAATTGCAGCACCTTCATATATCTGATAGAAAGGATTTGTAAAAGCTATAGCTGGTTCTTTTTTATCAAAGAGTAAAAACTGAGGAAAATTAAAAAGTACTTCACGAGTCCCAAATGTTGGGATGATCTCCTCATCCTTAAGTTCAACTCCAAAACGTTTTTCAACAAATAATCTTTGTGCATCTCTTAGCTGTTTCTCTCCTGATGTTTTAGGATACTTCCTAAGAAGAGCTGAATCTTTGCAAAGTTTGTCTTGTATAAATGCTGGAGTGTCTCTTTGAGGTTCGCCGATGGTAAGAGTTGATGGAGTAAAGTTTGGGTTTGGTGTGATATTTTTAAGTAAATTGTTTAGTTTTTCAAATGGATATGGCTCAAAATTCATATATTTCTCATATTTGGTAGATTTTTGCAATTATATCTGAAATCTATAAGAGGAACTTTAGAAATTTCTTAATAAAAAAGGCGACTCTTTAAGACATGTCCTTTAATTGTACTATCTACTAAAAATAGTTGTTTTATTTTACTTTAAATTTATAAAAAACATTCTATAATTTTATACTTATTATAAGGAGGTACAGATATGAAACACACTTATCTTTCACAAGAAGTTATCCAAGAAGCTCTAAATCTTCATCATATTACTCAACAAGAAGCTGATAAACTTAGAGTTAAACTGGATTCAGAGTCATCTATCTACAATATGACTCATAAATAAGGCTAATATAGAAGTAGCTTATTGCTTGGGAAGTGAAAATTTTTGAGTGATTAGCTCGCCTTCATCGTTAAAAAACAGATAATAAAGTAAATCTTTCTTAACACTCAATCCTGCTAAATACCGAAGAGCAAGATTTGCCTGTAGTGAAGCAATGTGCATAACTATCGGTCCAGTAATTCCTTCTGGTTTTCTATTGTTAATCTTAAAAGAATCTCTATATGACGCACTCTCAAAAAAACATACTTGTCCATGATATGCCTCAACAGTTCCATAGATCCAAGGTATATTTTTACTAAGAGCGAAGTCACTTATCTCGCCCCTAGTTGGAAGATTGTCTGTTGCATCTATGATAAGGTCTAGATCAATGTCTTTTTTACAAAACTCTTCAAGTCTGCACTCATGAGACAGAGCTTTTACAAAAGGGCATCTCTGCTCTATTAGAGTTGCATTTATAGTTGCTTTGTTTTTACCCTCGTCTCCAATTTTAAAAGCAATTTGGCGATGCAAGTTGTGGGTTGTGACATCATCAAAATCTATCATATGTATCTCGCCTATGCCACTAGAACCAAGTGCAAATGCAAGTGAACTCCCCAATCCTCCTGAGCCTACTATAGCTATCTTTTTAGTTTGTAGTGATTTTTGAGTATCTTCTCCCCAAAGTTGAACTTGGCGCACAAAATAATTCATCATAATTTAGCCTTTTTGTTAAAAAAATAATTATATCACACTAACTTAACAAATCTTTCAAGTAAAGAGATGTTAAAGGTTACTTTTTATTTTATTAGTTACAACTTTGTTTTGATATGGTAAAATGTAATACTAATAATAAGGGGGTGTAATGGAATATTATCAGTATATTTTGATTTTTCATATTATGGCATTTATGTCATGGATGGCGGGGCTTTTCTATCTGCCAAGACTTTTTGTTTATCATGTAGAACATATGGATAAGCCTGATTATATAAAGATTGTTGAGATTCAAGAGTATAAACTTTACAAGTACATTGATATGCCAGCAATGATAGCGACTCTTATTAGTGGAGTTGTAATGTTTACTCTGAATCCGCATCTTTTTGATATGGGAGTTTGGGCTTATGCAAAGATAGCAGCGGTGTTGCTTCTTGTTTGGTATGATCTGTCTATGAATCATTATCGTAAGCAACTACTCACTCGAACTTGCACAAAAAATGGAAAGTTTTTTCGCGCTTACAATGAGTTTCCAACGCTTCTTGCGATCTTAATAGTAACTTATGTTGTGTTAAAAGATGTGCCAGTTATCTTTACTGGCTTTATGGTAATACTTTTTGCTGTAATTGTTTATGTACTATTAAAACATGCAAAAGAACCAAACCTTAAAGTAGTAGAAGAAGAGTTAAAAAAATTGTAAAGCAGCTTTTGTATTTTACAACTTACAAAGGCTCTCATTATAATTGAACCCTCTGATTAATATATAAACTAGATTCCGTGTCAAGCACGGAATGACGGTTAGGACGTCATCCTGAACTTGATTCAGGATCTAATTGAATTGTTCAGAGGGTTCAATTTATCTTTATTAATAGATCTTTCTATCGCTTTTTTTAAGCCACATATCAAATAGTTTTGCATTTTGTTTGGCATCTAACTCTATTAGTTTAACATCTGAGTTTTTGCCTTTTATCATCTCATAAAAGCGTTTATCATCAAAGCCACCATAAGTTGCATCTTCTTCATTTGCTCCATAATAAACAATAGGAATCCTTGCCCAAAAGATCGCTCCTAAACACATAGGGCAAGGTTTGCAACTTGTGTAGAGCGTGCATTCATTAAGCTCAAATGTGCCTAATACCTCACTTGCCTCTCTTATGGCATTTATCTCTGCGTGAGCGGTTGGATCATTGGTCGATAACACGCAGTTATGTGCTTTTGAGATGACTTTATCATTTTTTACAATAACCGCGCCAAAAGGCCCACCTTCGTTTTTTAACATTCCATCAACTGCTTCATCATAAGCTATCTTCATAAATTTATTCATATGAAAATTATAACCAAAACAGGGTTGATTTTTATTTTAGATAAATTACTATATCAATATATATTGATATAATAATTTAAATATGCTACACTTCAATTTTTAAATAAGAGAGCGTAAATAGATTTAGGAGTTGAAATGTTTAGTCTTTGGGAGAGTTTTAGTGCTTATATAATTTTTGAACTTTTAGATTTTGATAGTGCTAGTCATCTAGGGAAGGCTTTACATTTTTTTCTTTTTGACACTATAAAAATCTTTGTACTGCTCATCGCTATAGTTTACGCTGTAACACTTTTGAGAAGTTACTTTCCTATTGAGAGAGTAAGAGATTATATTAGTGGTAAAAATAGGATTGTTGGACACATATTTGCTGCTCTTTTTGGGATGCTTACTCCTTTTTGTTCATGTAGCGCTATTCCACTGTTTTTGGGTTTCTTGCAAGCTAGAATACCTTTAGGAGTCACCTTTAGTTATCTCATCTCTGCGCCACTTAGTGATGCTGTAGTTATTGCTCTACTTTTCTCTCTCTTTGGTTTAAAAATCACGCTGCTATATATTGGATTTTCACTCACTATCGCTATTGTAGCGGGTCTTATTATTGGAAGCCTAAAACTTGAAAAAGAGGTTTTACTTGAAGTAAAAGCAACCTGCTGTAGTGGAACTCAAGAAGTAAATAATCAAACTCTATTTAAACTCAAAATGAGTAACGCGTGGAATGACACTATGGATATTTTCAAGCAGATATATCTCTATGTTATCGTAGGTATAGCCATTGGAGCCTTTATACATGGTTATGTTCCAACCGACTTTATAACCAAATATGCTGGAGGAGATGTTTGGTATGCACCTATAGTTGCTGTTATTATGGGGATTCCGATGTACTCAAGTGCAGCTGGGATGTTGCCACTTATTGAAGTTTTGACTCAAAAAGGGATGCTACTTGGAACTGCTCTTAGCTTTATGATGGCAGTTGTGGCACTCAGCCTTCCTGAGGCTATGATACTAAAGAAAGTTTTAAGTACTAAACTAATAGTTATCTTTTTTACTACGGTTGGCAGTGCAATACTCTTTGTAGGATTTATCTTTAATATGATTTTATAAAGAGTATTTGAGTTTAAAGCTCAAAGCTTTTTTGCATATGAGTTTTTATATTCTTTAGACTTAGCTCTTTGTTTACAAAGAGTTCATTTGCTAAGATGCCTTGACCTAGTAGCATGTCTGCTCCATCTTTGTAGGTGATGTTATGTTCTTTTGCAAGGCTTAAAAATGGAGTTAGTTTGCCATATATAACATCTGCTACAAATGAGGTTTTAGTTAAGATATCTTCTACCATCTCTTTTGAAGCGGGGAGTTCTTCATCTTTTAATCCTGCACTTGTTGTATTTATAACTAAGTCGTAGTTTTTACTTTTGTAGCTATCCCAGCTCGATATCTCACAGCCAATCTTATTAAAATAAGATAGTCTTGCTTCGCTTCTGTTTAAAACTGATACTTTTATATTATCTTGAGCAAACCTAGATGCTAGAGCTTTAGCAGTTCCACCAGCTCCTAAAATTAGTACATTTTTTATCTCGCCAAACTCTTCTATAGCAAACATAAAACCATCAGAGTCAGTGTTATAGCCTATGAGTCTTCCATTTTCGTTTATTAGAGTGTTTACAACACCTACACTCTTTGCAAAGCCTCTAACTTCATCACAAGCTCTAAAGGCTTCCTCTTTATGTGGAACTGTAACATTTGCACCGCTAAGTTTAAGAGAAAAAAAAGTCTCTTTTAGCTTTGTTCCATCTCTTAGATGAACTCTTGTGTAACAAGCATTGTAGCCTAGTGCCCTAAAAACGGAATTGTGCATAAGTGGAGAGCGAGAGTGTGATACAGGATCGCCAAAAATCGCAAATAATTTCATTTAGTCTAGATCTTCGAGTGAAGCGACTAGGGCGCCAAGTTTGTTTTTAACTTCTAGATATTCTAATTCATTTTGGCTATCAGCTACAACTCCAGCACCAGCTTGAAGTACAACTTTATCCTCTTTTACAAGAGCAGTTCTTATGGTTATGGCACTATCCATATTTCCATCAAAACCAAAATAACCTACACTTCCACTATAAAAACCTCTTTTTATACCCTCATATTGTGCAATAAGTTCCATAGCCCGTATTTTTGGCGCGCCTGTCATAGTTCCAGCGGTAAATGTAGCCATAAAAAGGTCAAACATATCTTTGCCATCAGCTAGTGTTGCAGTTACGTCTGAGACTATGTGCATAACATGAGAAAACCTCTCTATGTGCATCATATCTTCAACTTTTACACTTCCAGTTTTTGATACACGACTCACATCGTTTCTACCTAAATCTATAAGCATTAGATGCTCTGCTAACTCTTTTGGATCAGCTAAGAGTTCAAGCTCAAGCTCTTTGTCTCTTTGTTTTGTGCTACCTCTTTTTCTTGTTCCTGCAATTGGTCTTAGAAGAAGTTGTCCATCACTTAGTCTAACCATTACCTCAGGTGAGCTTCCAACTATGTTAAAGTCATCGTATTCTAGTAAAAACATATATGGTGATGGATTTTTAGTTCTTAGGATTCTGTAGAAACTAAAAGGGTCTACTTTTATATTTCTTGTAAAGCGGTTTGTCATAAGGATTTGAAAAACATCTCCGCTTTTTATCATCTCTTTGGAGTCTTCTATCATCTTAAAAAATTTCTCTTTGGAGTGCGCGAAACTTCCTTTGTCAGTTCCTTCGTTTTTTTTCATATTTACATATTCATAAGAACTTTTAAGTTTTGTTTCTATGGAGTCAAACTCTTTGCTTAACTCTTCTTGCATGCTAATGAGAGTGATTTGATGATTTTTGTGTGAATATACTAGTACGAGTTTTGGAAGAATTAGATCAAGGTCTGGGGTGTTAAGCTCATCTTTGAGTTCGTTCATATATTTTTTTAGCTTTGGTTCAAAAACTTTAACCATGTCATAACCGACATAGCCGATAAAGCCATCAACATAGCCTATTTTTAACTTACTTGTAGCTTCTCTATATTTTTTGGTATCTATCTTCTTATAGTACTCTTTTAAAAACCCAAATGGGTTTTGCGTTAGTTTGCTTACTTTGCCAGATGCATCAGTATAAATTGTTTCATCGTTTGTATATTGAAGCCTCTCTCTAGCTCCAATACAGATAAAACTGTAGTTGCCATCACTCTGTCCAGCGCTCTCAAAAAGGTAAGATATCTCGCCTCTAAAGATACTCTTTAATTTGGCATAAACTGCAATAGGTGCTAACTGGTCTAGTACAAATTGTTTAGAGTAAATCATTATAGTTTAATCAAAAATGCACCAGCTTCTATGTTGCTTCTGATGGTTCTAAGAGCACTTCTGGCCTCTTTTTCAGTATAGAAAGGTCCTACTAATACTTTGTTTAAAACGCTAGAACCTTTTGCTACTTTGTGAAACTTGTATCTATAACCTTGTGCTAAGATGGAGTCTAAAAATTTCTTGTTTGGTGCATATTTTGAAAAAGAGCCAACTTGAACATAGTAAGCATTGTCAATACTAGGCTTTGGAGCCTGTGCCTCTGCCTTTTTTTGCACTTTAGGTTCAGCTTTAGTAGCTACTTTAGCCTTTTCTTTTTTAGGTTTTACTGATGGCTTTGCTTCTTCTTTGGTATCTTGAGATTGTTGCTTTAATCTTTGAGCAATCTGGTCGAGATTGTCATTGTCATTTGAGTTTTCTTGAATAACTTCTACCTCTTCAAAAAGTGGCTCTTCTTGAGGTTTCTCAACGGTAGTTACTTCTTCTTGTGGAAGTGGTATTGGTTGTGGTAGATTGTCCTTTGCATCAGGAGTGAGAGTACTCATAAGCATCACTACTATTATAAGAATAACGCCTAAAGTAGCTACAGCTAAAACAATCTTTTTGTTAGAGCTAGCAGAGTTGCCTTTGTTTAATATAATATCATTTAGTTCATTTTTTTCATTCATAATATACCTTTAAAAGTTTACTAGCACTTATAATACCAAAATTTTACAATTAATTATAGCAAAGTTATCAAAACAATGTTTATGCTTTTTTAAAGAAAACAATGTTTATGCTTTTTTAAAGAAAACAATGTTTATACTTTTTTAAAGAAAACTAAGAGTAAGTTTTCTAAAGAAGCATACTACATATGTTTTGACCAAGAAGCTCCTCGCTCTTTGGCATAGACCTCGTAAGGAAGCGTTAGTATGTTGTACTCCTCTGGCACATCTGCATTTGGGAACATCCTCCACTGTTTTGGTTGTTTGGCTGCTAACTTCATAGAGATCATTTTTCCTAGTTGAATAGCTTCTTGAAGAGTTGTGTGACCTTTATGTATATAGACATGAAGATGTCCCTCGGTTTTTGTTTGATAGGCTGTAAAGTTTATGTAACCCTCTTCACGAAGAAGAAGTTGAGCTCTATGGTAAAACCTCTCAGGATCTCTTCCATTGTAGTCAATAACTATGTTCTCAACTTTATTATGAGAGTTTACTAAGGAGTGAGCAACAGTTATCTCACCTTTTATATGTTGGTTGATTACAGACTGCGTCAAGGGAGCATCTACTCTCTCAAACTTATTATAAAATGTTCTACCTCTATATGATAATTTATTTACAACACTATCACTTTTAATCCAGTAGTGATCACTAACCATTTTAATAAGTTTTAAATCCATTGCAGTCAAATATATATTCCTTTAATTTTATTTTATAAAATGAAAGGAAGCCTTTCATCTATTTATTTTGTTACGGTATCGGAAGTAATTCCGCTACCTACGCTAACGCTGGGTTTCCCTCAGCGGGAAGCTCTCGGCACTTATGCCTCTTTGTTTTGTTACGGTATCGGAAGTAATTCCGCTACCTACGCTAACGCTGGGTTTCCCTCAGCGGGAAGCTCTCGGCACTTATGCCTCTTTGTTTTGTTACGGTATCGGAAGTAATTCCTTGCGCTGAGCTTCTTTCTGCCTTTTTATTTTAGGTCAGAAGTTTTAGTATGTTGATTGATTGTAGATTATAAAATTTTGAGCTAATGCTTTTAGCTCCTCTTTTATAGTCTCTTGAAGTTTAGTGTTATTGATATCATCTAAAACATCTGCTATCTTATTTGCAATAAATGTGAACTCTTTATCTTTCATGCCTCTGCTTGTAAGCGCTGCTGAACCTATACGGATACCAGAAGTTACAAATGGGCTTCTTGTCTCGCCAGGAACTGTATTTTTGTTTATAGTAATACCAGCATTCTCTAGTGCTGCATCTGCATCTTTACCACTAATCTCACGACCAACAAAAGATACTAAGATAAGATGATTGTCAGTCCCACCGCTAACTACATCATAACCTCTACTCATCATAACTTCACCTAAGATTCTAGCATTTGTTTTTACTTGCTTTGCGTACTCTTTCCACTCTGGGCTTAAGTTATACTTAAAACCAACAGCTTTTGCGGCAATAACATGTACAAGTGGTCCACCTTGAAGTCCTGGAAAAATAGCTGAGTTCATCTTTTTTGCTATATCTTCATCATTTGTCATAATCATACCACCACGAGGACCTGCTAGAGTTTTGTGTGTAGTAGTTGTTACAACATGAGCGTGAGGAAATGGACTAGGGTGTTCTCCAGCTGCAACTAAACCAGCTACATGAGCGATATCTGCAAACATAATAGCGCCAACTTCGTCAGCAATCTCACGAAATTTTTTAAAGTCAATCTCTCTAGCATAAGCAGAAGCACCACAAACTATGATCTTTGGTTTTACAGCTTTTGCAATCTCCATGATTTTATCATAATCCATACGACCATCAAGCTCAACACCATAAGTAAAACTTGAATAATTTTGTCCAGAAAAACTTGGCTTAGAACCATGAGTTAAGTGGCCACCATGACTTAAATCCATTCCTAAAAGCTTATCTCCAGCCTTTAGTAGACCTGCATAAACAGCTGCATTTGCTTGGCTTCCTGAGTGAGGTTGAACATTTGCATACTTACATCCAAAAAGCTCACAGGCTCTCTCTATGGCTAACTGCTCAACACCATCAGCATACTCACAGCCGCCATAATATCTCTTGTTTGGATATCCTTCTGCATACTTGTTTGTAAACACTGATCCCATAGCTTCCATCACAGCTGGAAGTGTAAAGTTTTCAGATGCAATCATCTCTAAGTGGTTAGTTTGTCGCTCTAACTCTTTTTCACATAACTCAAATATTTCGTTATCGTACTCTTTTAAAAAACTCATGGTATAAAAATCCTTGTTAAAATTCTGTGGATTATACAAAAAATATGATAATAAAAGACTGAATAAAATTTTGCAATGGTTTTATTCATTTTTGTGGATTGAATGCTTTGAAGGATTATAAATTAATAAGGGTTTGATTATTTTAAACTTTACCAATAATGTCTGTTGTTTAGTATGTTATAATCTTGCATTTGCATAAATGAAGAGAGAAATACGGTATTTGAATGACTATTTTACATAAAAAATTTATAAAATCACTTAGTGCTATCTCTTTGCAACGAAAGTTATTTATGTTTATTGTTTTTGCTCTATCGTTGATAATAGTTACTGGTGGTATATTCATATATAAGCTTGTTAACGATACTTTTATGCAATCTGAGAAGACACATATTGAAATAATTGCTGAATCATTATCCCCGAGGGTAAGTGTATGGTATTTTATAAACAGTCATGCAGATAGATCTGAGATGGATGAGTTCTTAAAACAGATGCTTATTGTTTACAAGCTTGAATATATCGCCTTTAAAGATAAGAATGGAAGGCTTGTATCTGAGAGTAAAACATCAAAATATATTGCAGAAGATTCATATAATATAGAGTATAAAAAAGAGATCTACACTCCAGAGGATGATTCTTCTAAAAACTTTATGGGAACTCTTGAAATTGTCAATAGTAACTATATGTTAAAAGAACTTTCAAATAAATATACTATTGCTGGGGTTCTTTTTGCCATCATATTGACCCTGTATTTCTATTTGGAGATGCGATTGTTAAAGGGTTTGCTAATGCCGTTGAGTAGAATTGCTACAGAGATCAAAGACTATATGCCCGGAGATAACCTTGTTTTTAAACAATTTACCCTAAATAAAGATGATGTTATATTTGAGATTGTCAATGGATTTAAACAAATGCAGCAGAATATTGATGATGCTATGAGAGAGAAGGCTATCGAAGAAGAAAACAATAAAGCTAAAGATGCCTTTTTGCTTAAACAATCACGATTTATTGAAATGGGAACGATGATTAGCAATATTGCCCATCAGTGGAAACAGCCCCTTAATGTTGTACAACTTTGCATTAGTGATTTAACTATCAAAAGCATGTTGGGAGAAGTTGATTTTAAATATCAGAAAAAAATTTTTGAAGAAATTGACAATCAGGTAGCGTTTATGTCAAAAACGATTGATGTTTTTAGAAATTTTCTTAATGAAGATTATGATAAAAAAAATATGAAGAAGTTTTACATTAAAAAGGCTGTTGAAGAGAGTTTGCAGTTGCTAGATAGTATGTTTGACAACAAAAAAATATCAATTGAGGTAAATTTGGATAAAGAGTCTGTTGCTTATGGGTCTATCAGTGAAATAGAGCAAGCTATTTTGGTTATATTGCATAATGCCGTAGATGCTATAGTAGGTAGTGGTAAAAAAAATGGAAAAATAACTATAGAGTGTATGATTGAAGATAAAAACAATATCATTAAAATCCAGGATAATGGTGGAGGATTTGATGATGGCATTGTTGATAAAATATTTGATGCTTATTTTACAACTAAGCATCCATCACAAGGTACTGGACTTGGACTTTTTATAACAAAAACAATAGTCGAGATAAGATTTAACGGCACTATAGAAGTATATAACTCTAAAGAGGGTGCACTCTTTGTGATTAAAATTCCTTTGGCCAAGGAAGAAGAAAAAAATATTTAACTTTTTATGGCTTTTTCTTCCCTTTTTATTTTAAAATTTTAGTAGCTGTAGCTCTACTTTTCTTCTGAAATATTTTCTTCGTTATTTATCGGTTTCATAGCTGGAAAAAGAAGTACATCTCTAATGGAGTGCTCATTTGTAAGTAGCATCACAAGTCTATCCATTCCTATACCTTGCCCAGCGCACGGTGCCATTCCATAGCTTAGTGCTTCAATGAAATCCTCATCCATTTCATGAGCTTCATCATCTCCAGCATCTTTGTTTTGTACTTGAGCTTGAAATCTCTCATACTGGTCCACAGGGTCATTTAACTCACTAAAAGCATTTGAAATTTCACGACCAGCAATAAAAAGTTCAAATCTCTCTGTAACATCTAGATTTTTATCACATCTTCTTGCAAGTGGAGAAATCTCAACTGGATACTCTGTTATGAAAGTGGGATTGATAAGTTTTTTCTCAACAAAGGCATCAAAGAGTTCACCTTGAAGTTGACCTAGAGTCATCTCAGCATTTGCAGAAAAGTTTCTTTCGTTTAAATATGTTATTATATTTTCTTTATCTTTAATAATATCTGGAGGAACCTCACCAATAGTTACAAGGGACTCTAAGAGAGGAACCTCACTAAACTTGTCAAAGTTTATTTCTAATTCGCCATATGGAAGAATACTAGGAAGACTTAAATGCTCAAAAAGATATTTAAAATACTCTTTTGTAATCTCTATAAGGTCTTTATAGTTTTTATAAGCCCAGTAGAACTCTATAGAAGTAAACTCAGGATTGTGAGTAGCATCCATACCTTCATTTCTAAAGTTCCTATTTATCTCAAATACAGCTTCAAAACCACCGACTATAAGTCTTTTTAAGTAGAGTTCTGGAGCTATTCTTAGATATCTATCGATGCCAAGAGCATTATGATGTGTAACAAAAGGTTTAGCATTTGCACCACCAGGGATAGGGTGCATCATAG
This sequence comes from Sulfurimonas hongkongensis, assembly GCF_000445475.1. Taxonomy (NCBI): domain Bacteria; kingdom Pseudomonadati; phylum Campylobacterota; class Epsilonproteobacteria; order Campylobacterales; family Sulfurimonadaceae; genus Sulfurimonas; species Sulfurimonas hongkongensis. Next base: position 45,515 of record NZ_AUPZ01000013.1, on the reverse strand, counting down.
GCGTTTCTACTTCTAAAAAGCCTTTGTTTTCAAAAAAGTGACGAGTTAAAGAGATAACTTTAGAGCGAATAGTAAATGTTTTTCTAGCATCACTACTCATTATAAGGTCAAGATATCTTTTTCTATATCTAATCTCTTTATCAGTTACACCATGAAATTTTTCGGGCAGTGGCGAGATAGATTTAGTTAGCATTTTTATCTCAGTAGCGTGAAGTGATAGTTCCCCTTGCCCTGTTATAAAAGGAAAGCCTCCAACTTCAACTATATCTCCAACTTCAAAATGTTTTTTGAAAAAGTCATTGTAAAAACCATCAGGAAGATTATCCCTAGCTACATAAGCTTGAAGTATTCCGCTTTCGTCTTCAATTTTTATAAAACTTGCTTTTCCCATAATCCTAAAAAATTTTATTCTTCCGCTTATGCAGTAGTGGCGTTTTTCATCTCTTTTATTCTCTTTTTCTTCTATATCTGAGTTAACATATAAATATTTTTTTATAGTTGTACTTCTAGCATTATCATTAGCGTATGGATTAAATCCAGCATCTTTTAATATTTGCGCTTTTTCTATTCTTTGTTGTATTAGTTTGTTCTCAAAAGCCAATCTTTTTCCTTTTTATTTTATTTATCACATAAAATGAGCAAAGCCCATTTTATTACGCTAGCCGCTGTGGCACTAAAGCTTGCTCTTTTTCAAAGAGCAGAGTTTTGAACTCGGAAGTGAGGCTTCAGCCTCGCCTTGTGCGACTTTAAAAGCAAAATGCGATTTGTAAGTCTTTTGGGTGGGACTTCAGTCCCACTTTCTGGAAGAAAACGCCACTTCAAAGAGAATATTATAGCTGTCTCACACCTTCTTAGCTTGGCAGTTTGCACAGATACCATAGATTTGCATAGAGTGGTCTTGCATCTTAAATCCCAACTCGTCCGCTATGATGTGTTGTCTTTTTTCTATCTCTTCATCTACAAATTCCATAATACTTCCGCAATGAGTGCAGATAAAGTGATCATGGTGGTTTTTCGCACCTAGTTCGTACTTTTTGCCTTGAGCACCAAAAGATAGTGAAGTTACCATCTTTGAATCTTCAAGTAGAGATAGCGTTCTGTATACTGTAGCTATTCCTGTATTTAAGTCTGGAAATTTCTCTTGTATGAGATGATGCAATGATTCTGGAGTTAGATGCTCATCTGAGTTATAAAGAGTCTCTAAAATAACTTCTCTTTGGATAGTAAACTTTAAAGAATTCTTTTTCAGTAGTGCTTTAAAGTCACTTAAAAGCTGTTCATATTCGATGGTTCTATCATCGAAGTCAGTTGTTACTTTTGACATTTTCATCCTTTGTTTCAAGCTTGTCTTGTAGCTTTTTTTTAGTTTTCTCAACTATTTCATCAGTAGAGTTTTTTATATTTTTATCTACCTCCGAATTTACCTTATCTGTTACTTGTTTAGTTACTTTGTTTATGCTTTGGTTTATATCATCACTTATCTCAACTGGGTCTAGTTTCATAATAAAAGCGCCAGTCTCAACTAGTACAGGAAATAAAAAGCTATTTTGCATAGGCTCTTCTATGGTAGATTTTACAGCTTTTATGCTGTAAGCAGCGTGAGCAATTACGGCGGCTATTAGAAAAAATTTACTTGCACCAAAAATAAAGCCTAAGATTCTATCAAAAATACCAAGACCACTTAAAAGACTTAGTTTTTTAAAGATATAACCTATCATAATCATAAAAACCCAAAAGACCCCTAGTGTTACTAAAAAACCTAAAAAGCTTATAGCCGCGTTGTTATCAAGTTTAAAGATCGCATCACTTAGTGCTCCACCTACGCTATCTCCAACGCGAGATGCTACAAAGATACCACCGATAATTCCGATAAGACCAAAAACTTCTTTGAAAAATCCGTTTATTATCCCTTTTAAGCCAAGCAAAAGTATGATAACCGATGCTACTAAGTCAAAATAGTTAAATTCCATCTATTTTTGTTCCGAAACCATTTGATTTTTACCACTACTTTTAGCTTTATACAGAGCTTTGTCAGCTCTTGCTATGATGGAGTCTGGAGTGTCACCTGCACTATATTTAGTAGTACCTACACTCATTGTAACTCTTAGTCCTTCGCCCTTGTATATCAGTTTGTTTGATCTAACAATATCAAGAAGTCTTTTCGTTATTTTTAGGCAGTGTTGTTCATCTATACGATTTAGAATGATCACAAACTCTTCGCCACCATATCTAAAGACTTTATCGCCATCTCTTAGTGTTTTTTTCAAAATATTTGCTATAAAGATTAAAACTTTGTCTCCAGCTAAGTGACCGTGCTTATCGTTAATGCTTTTAAAGTCATCAATATCTAAAAGAAGCAGATGAAACTCATAAGGAAGGTCACTGTTTGAGCAGAGCATTTTAAGATGCGAAGATAGTGCTCGTCTGTTAAAAACTTTTGTAAGTGAGTCAAGATTTGATTTTTCTTCTAGATTTTTAACCTGTGTTGTTAGTTGAGTAATGATTTCATTTGCTTTTTTTACTTCATCGCTCATATGAAGTTGAATCTCATTGAACTTTGTTGTAAGAGATGGTAAGTCTATATGTTGTGAATTACACTCTACAAGAGTTTTTTCATGAAGTTTTGTAAGCTTCTCTATTTTTTGATTTGTGTTTGCGTAAGAAGACAGACTTTTGTCTGCTATCTCTTTATAGGCATTTTGAAAAAGTGACTCTACAAAACCTTTACTAGTTATATCTTTATCGTCTATATCCATGATGATCTGAGCAGATTCTTTTAAGTAGTTTGCTATTTGCTCTTTTGATGCACTCTCTTGTTGGTCAATAATAGTGGAGAGTTCTTTGCACATTTCATTTGCCAGAGATATTAGTTCATCTTTTTGCATTTAGAGATATCCTAGTTAAAATATTGTGGTATTATACTTACCTAAGCATAAAAAAAGCTTTCATTATAAGTGAAAAGCACTATATTAACCTCAATCAGAGCTATTTTAGGAATTTTTATGTAAAATAGCAAAAAATTATATATTTAAGGTTTTATTATGAGTACTTGGAATCCAAAAAGTTGGAGAGAAAAACCAATATTGCAACAACCAACTTATCCAGATAAAGATGAGCTAGAGAGAGTTTTAAGAGAGTTAGAAAACTATCCTCCTCTAGTTTTTGCAGGAGAAGCAAAAAGATTAAAAAGTCAGCTAGCAGGTGTAGTTGAAGGAAAAGCTTTTTTGCTTCAAGGTGGAGACTGTGCTGAGAGTTTTAGCGAGTTTCATGCTGATGGTATCAGAGATACATTTAAAGCACTAATGCAGATGGCAGTAGTGATGACTTATGCTGGTGGAGTTCCTGTTGTAAAAGTTGGTCGTCTAGGTGGTCAGTTTGCTAAACCTCGCTCAAGTGATACTGAAACACTAGATGGCGTTACACTTGATTCTTACCGTGGAGATATTATAAACGCTATGGAATTTACTGCCGAGGCTCGTACTCCAGACCCAAAGAGAATGATAAGAGCTTATAACCAAGCAGCAGCTACGCAAAATCTTCTTCGTGCTTTTGCAACTGGTGGCATGGCAGACTTGCATCAAGTTCACAAGTGGAACTTAGCCTTTACTAACAAAACTGAGGTTTCACAAAAGTATGAACAATTAGCTCAAGAGATAGAAAATTCACTAAAGTTTATGCAAGCTTGCGGGATAAACTCTAAAACATTTAGAAGTCTAGGTGAGACAGATTTTTACACTTCACACGAGGCACTTTTGCTCCCTTTTGAAGAGGCTTTTACTAGAAAAGACTCAATAAGCGGAGACTGGTACGATACCTCTGCACATATGCTCTGGATAGGAGATAGAACTCGCCAGATAGATGGTGCTCATGTTGAGTATCTAAGTGGTGTTAAAAACCCAATAGGTGTTAAAGCTGGACCTAGCATGGAGCCAGAAGATCTTATTAGGCTATGTCAAAAGTTAAATCCCGAAAATGAAGCAGGAAGATTAAATATCATAGTTAGAATGGGTGCAAACAAAGTAGGCGAGGGTATGCCAAAACTGATTCGCGCAGTTGAAAAAGAGGGGATGAAAGTGCTTTGGAGCTGTGATCCAATGCATGGTAACACTATAAAATCATCTACAAACTTTAAAACTCGCCCAGTAGATGCAGTACTTACTGAGATGAAACAATTTTTTCAAGTGCATCGTGCTGAGGGAACAATAGCGGGTGGAGTTCACTTAGAGATGACTGGTAAAAATGTAACAGAGTGTATTGGTGGCTCATTTATGGTAACAGAAGAAGACTTAAGCTCTCGCTACCACACTCACTGTGACCCAAGACTAAATGCAAATCAATCTTTAGAACTTGCATTTTTAATAGCAGATACGCTAAAAGAGTCTAAGCAATAGCTTCACACGTTTAGGTATGAATTTTCTCATACCTAGGGCGATTCTATCTCTTCTACTTTTTCTTCTATAGTTAACAGCTCTTCAACTTTTTGCTCATAAGCCTCTTCTAGTTTTTTAAGCTCCGATGCGAGGGCTGTTATGCCTATCTCTTCATAGCATTTTGGGTCGGCTAAGTACTTGTTCTTCTCTTCCATCAACCCTTCAAGTTCTTCTATCTCAAGAGGAAGTTTTTCTAAGGCTATTTTTTCTTTAAAAGTAAGCTTTAGTTTTTTTGGTTTTTCCTCTTTTTGAACTGTGGTCTCTTTTATCTTTGTAGTCTCATTTTGCATAGCATCTAGCTCGCCAAGCTCTTTTTCAAGCTCGAGATATTCACTATATTGCTGATACGACTCTTCGATGCGTTTATCGTCTTTAAAGATAAAGAGTTTTTTTGCAATCTTGTCTACAAAATACCTATCATGACTTACAATGATAACAGCACCGCTAAAGTTTGTGAGTTGCTCTTCTAGGATGTTTATAGTTGGAATATCTAGGTCATTTGTTGGCTCATCTAGTATGAGAATATCAACATTTTTAGTAAAAAGAAGTGCTAATGCTATGCGGTTTTTCTCTCCACCACTTAGAGTTCCTACCTTTTTGTCTAAAAACTCTCTAGGAAAGAGGAAGTTTTTAAGATATCCATAGACATGCATATCTCTTCCTCTAACACTGACTCTATCTCCACCATTTGGGCAAAATGTCTCTATAAGGTTTTTGTCGTCATCTAGCATCTCACGATGTTGGTCAAAGTATCCTACTTTAAATTCGCCTCTTTTTATAACGCCACTTGTAGGCTCAACTCTGCCTAAAAGTGCTTTTAGAAGTGTTGATTTGCCACTTCCGTTTGGTCCAACTATGGCTATAACATCTTTTTGAAGTATGGTAGTTGTAAAGTCTTTTAGTAGCTCTTTATTTCCTAGAGTTAAGCTTAGATTTTTAACCTCAAAGAGCATCTTTTGTTTGTTGATGCTCTTATCTCGGTTAAAGTGTTTTGCCTCTCTTTGAAGCTCTAGTGACATCTTTTTTATCTTTGCAGGATTTACTTTTGCTTCCTCTCTTAGAGCCATCAACCTCTCTTTTCGACCCTCATTTCTCTTAAGTCTTGCCCGAACACCTCTAGCAAACCACTCATTTTCTCTCTTTAGCACATCAAGAAGATTCTCATGCTGTTTTTCAAGCGTTCTTATGTACTCCTCTTTTTGCGTCAAGTAGTCGCTATATCCACCGCTATACTCTCTAAGTGAGCAATCTTGAACCTCTATACTCTTTGTTGCAATATTGTCTATAAAATATCTATCGTGAGAGATAAAAACAAGTGTAAATTTTTCTCTTAAAATCAGCTCTTCTAAAAACTCAACCATATAAACATCGAGGTGGTTAGTTGGCTCATCAAGAAGTAAAACATCTGGTTTTTGAAGCAGAAGTGAGGCTAGGGCGACTCGTCTTTGCTCGCCACCGCTAAGCAGTGCTACAGGTCTGTCCTCATACTGCACAAGGTCAAAGTGTTGGATAATTCTCTCTATCTTGTCATCTAAGTTCCAAGCGTTGTGATGGTCTAAATAGCTTGAGAGTTTTTCATACTCATCTAGGAGTTTTTTGTTCTCATACTCATCGGCTAAGAGCAGCGAGAGTTCATTATATCTCTTTTTAGCATTATTTAGTTCACTAAGCCCATCTTCAACAGCTTCTCTTACACTATGACCCTCTTTAAAGTTTGGTCTTTGGTCTAGCATCTTGACTTCAAGATCACTCTTAGCAATTCTCTCCCCCGCATCTTGCATAAGAGAGCCGTGGATAATCTTCATAAGAGTAGATTTACCACTACCATTTTTACCGATGATAACAATACGTTCTCCCTCATCTATATGAAAATTCACATCTGTTAAAATCTTTTGAGCGGAGTAGTGTTTTGAAATGTTTTGTAGGTCTATTAATGCCATGTTTGTATGTTTTTCTTTAAGTTTGGATTTGTACGAATGATAGCGAGATGTTGATTAATAAGTACTTTGTTAATAATTTGTAAAATACTCACGAAAGATATTTTTTATCTCATTATTGTCTACGTTGATTTAGAAGGAAACTCTATAGACTCTTTGTTAAATAAAAAGTGTTTTATGGATTTGGATAGAGCATCTTATGTCTGCCTATTTTAAAGTCTTTGACAGTTTTTAGTTGTTGTAGTAGAAGTTTTTGCTTTTTTAGTTTTATTAAAGAATATAGATATATAATGCCTCAAATATCTAAATGGATTAAAAGTTGAAAATTAAAGAAAATATTTTTGGTGGTATTAGTGTTGCTGTTATTGCTTTACCCTTAGCTTTAGCATTTGGAGTATCTAGTGGTTTAGGTGCTAGTGCAGGAATTTATGGTGCCATTATTTTAGGCTTTTTTGCATCTCTTTTTGGTGGAACTCCTACTCAAATTTCAGGTCCAACTGGACCTATGACTGTAGTGATCGCAGCGGCACTAGTTAGTCTAAATGCTGATTTAGGACTTATTGTTACTACTATACTCTTAGCTGGAATATTTCAAATAATCTTTGGCATATCAAAGATTGGTAAATTTATTCAGTACATTCCATATCCTGTTATTTCTGGTTTTATGAGTGGAATTGGTATAATTATTATAATTTTACAAATAAACCCATACTTAGGACTTAAGAGTAACTCTTCCATCATAGATACACTTCTTTTACTTCCATCAAACATTTTAAGCATAAACTTTAGTGCTTTTATACTCTCTAGTGCTACTCTTCTTATTATGTTTTTTATACCTTCAAAGATAAATAAAATCCTACCTACTCCGCTAATCGCCTTAGGAGTTTTGACTCCTCTTAGTGTTTATTTTGGTTTAGAAGTTGATACCATAGGTGAGATTTCACTGGCTATACCATCATTTATTATGCCATCAATAGATTTCTCACACTACAGCACTATCCTTTCTCTAGCATTCACACTCGCAGTTCTTGGCTCTATGGATACACTTCTTACATCCATAGTAGCGGACTCTATAACTGGGGTTAAACACAAGCCAAACAGAGAGCTTATAGGTCAAGGTATAGGAAACTCACTCTGTGCATTAACAGGCTCTCTTCCTGGTGCTGGAGCTACTATGAGGACTGTTTTAAATATAAAAAGTGGAGCCACTCATAAAATCTCTGGGATGATTCACTCCATCACTCTTCTTTTAATAGTTCTTTTTTTAGCACCCTTAGCATCACAAATTCCACTTGCAATACTTGCTGGGATTCTTGTAAAAGTGGGGATTGATATACTTGATTATAGGTTTATTTCCATCTATAAAGAAGCTCCTAAGCAAGATTTGAGCGTTATGCTTGTAGTCTTTTTTACTACAGTTTTTGTAGACTTAATAGCTGCTGTTGGAGTCGGTATAGTCTTAGCGTCACTACTTATAGTCTATAGAATTACAAAAGAGTCGGAGATAAGTTTAGTAGATGTTGCAAGCAAAGATGAGTCCCATAAGTTAGATTTGGCGCAGAAAAAGATAAGAGTTATAAAAATAAATGGTGCTTTTTTCTTTGGCTCAAGTACTGCTTTTGAGAACAAAGCATATGCTATTTTAGACACTAAAATAGTTATCATAGACATTTTAGATGTTCCTTTTATGGACTTAACAGCCATGTTTACACTAAAAAATCTTATAGCAAAACTAGAAAAAAGAGGCATTAAAATTATCATCCTAGCAAAAGAGCATGATAAAGCTCAACTTTTAAAGCTAAACAAAACTCATGTGTTAGATAAAGTAGAGTTTTATGCAAGTATGAGTGAAGCTAGCTATTATTTATCTTGAAAAACTAAAACCTATAGAAAACTTAGTTATATTGTTGTTATAGTCTATAAGACTCTCTCCATAGCCGCAAAATATTTTTGTATAAAAGTAAGCATCGTCTATAAGTGGATATGAATATGTTGACTCTACTGCTCCATACCCTGTTACAACATTTCCTCTAGCCATAAGGGTAAACATGTGCTCACCTAAGAAGTAGTTAAATTTTATAGATGTATATCCAAGATAGTCCATTATATCTGGATTATCATCATCATTGGCAGTCCCTGGGAGTGGTACAGATAGCCTTAGCTCTGCAAGAAGTGTTTCATGTTGAAAAGATAGTTCTGTGTATAAAAGATTAATATTTCTTGAGCGATTTCCTGGATTTTTACTGGGATCAATATAGTCAACACCCTCATTACTTCCTTGACCATTTGAAGTGTGTGCTATACCTGCTTTTACAGACTTAAGGTTAAAATATGAGTCTTCGTTTTTAATAGGAAACTCTACAAAAGCCTCAGGTGTGTAGTTAGTCTCTCTAAATGGAGACGACTCTGCATATGTTTGCCAAAATGCTAGATGCGAATATGCCAAATAGTAACTCTCATCAAACCCTAAAAAATTTGTTCCAAGGTAGAGTTTAAGACTTACTTGAATTTCTGACTCTGTACTTTTATAATTATCCGTTGGAACATAAGATTTATAATCACCACCGCTTCTATATCCCATTGGCAAGAGATAGTTTGCTTTATGTGGCATTAATCCAAAATCTTCATTTAGCCACCTCTGCATGCTTTTTTTTGAGACTTCATCACTTATATTTGTAATATCATAACTCTCAACTTCTATACCTTTTTTGCTATCTATTTTAGAAGCAATAGCACTTAAAACTAAAAAAATTAAAACTAAAATATGCTTCATATCTAAACCTTTACTCTATCTTCTATGGCTCTAGTGAGCGATAATATATCTATGTTTTCTAAACTTACACCAGTAGGTACACCTTGAGCAATTTTGGAAAAATTTATCTTAAATGAACTTAGTTTATCTTCTATATACATCATAATGGCATCATTTGCAATAGAAGGGGTAAGGGCGAAGATTATCTCACTTACTCCACCCTCGACAATCTTTAAGAGGTTTGAGATGCTAAGCTCTTCTAGTGAATCTAGCACAAAATATCTGCCATCAAAGAGTCCATTATCTTCAAAAAGCAGTATATCTTTTGCATTTTCTATAATACAAAGTGTGCTTGCATCTCTTCTTTCATCTGAGCAGATAAAACATAACTCATCTTCTGTCATACCACCACATTTAGTGCATTTTTTGAGGCATCCTAGTGCTTCTTCTATGCTGTGAGAGATTTTCATCCCAACAAAGCTATCTTTTATAAGCATATGATAAGCCAGTCTTGTTGCAGATTTTTTACCAATAGTAGGTAACTCTTCAAGAGCATCGACTAGACGGTTAAACTTATCTAAAGAGTGCTTCATTTAGTCTCCTTTGGTAGAAGTATCCATAAGGATAGAGGCGATATAAGATGCCCAGCACTAAGCCTTGCATCTTCGCCTGAACCAAAAAACATATCAGCTCTAAGCGTGCCTTTTATAGCTCCACCTACATCTTGAGCCATCACAACTCTATTTATATCTTTATCATCTATCTTTGATTTTAAAAAGAGCATACTTCCTAGTGGTATCTTATTTGGATCAACTGCAATAGAGCGCATAGGTTCTAAAACAAGCCCCAAAGCTCCAGATGCACTGTGTGGTTTTTTTTGAAAAAAAACAAGTGAGTTGTTATAGTTTAGGACTTCATCAACCCTGTTTGGATTTTTCTTTAGCCACGCTCTTATGCTTTGCATCGACATATCTTCACGCTTTATTTCACCTTGGTCTATAAGGTATTTTCCTATAGAGTTATACTTATGACCATTTTGATTTGCATAGCCGACATAGATATTCTCGCCATCATCTAACTCAACTCGCCCTGAGCCTTGAATCTCTAAAAAAAAGATATCAAGCTTAGAATCACTATAACAAATGACCTCTGCATCTATCTTGTCACTCTCTTCTCTGGGATAGTACGGAACTAACCTGTTTCCCTCTAGACGACCTCTTAGTCTATACTTTTTTAAGTCTTCATAAATACTAGAGAGTTCAACACTTATAAGGTCTTTTGGTTCTTCGTATATAGGATAGATATATGGCTCTTTTTTTGTAAGTGAGGCTCTTAAAGTAGGCTCATAGTAACCTGTGAGTAGTCCTTTGTCATTAGCATCTTCTGGCATAACCATGTAAACATTAAACTTAGACTCAAAAAAATTCTTGGCATCTCTTGCCACTCTTGCCCTTTGACAAAGCAAGCCATAAATCTCTTGTGTTTTTTCGCTTTTGCAGTTGTTTATAAAGCTATTGAGTGCTTCTTGATGGTTTTCGCTCTCCCACCCTTGTAGCTCATCAAAGCTAGACTCGCTTAAGTAGGTGTTTGGTAACTCTTTAATTTTGATATGTGGTTTTTTAGAACATCCCCAAAAAAACAAGGAGAGGCTAAGTAATAAAATAGTCATTTGTCTCATGAGGGCAATTATACATATATTAAATTAAAAACGATATAATTGCGAAAATTTTATTTGTTAGGATATTATAAACTATGCAAGATATGAGTTATTATGAGATACTTGAAGTAAGTAAGGATGCCGATAAAACTACTATAAAAAAAGCTTACAGAAGACTCGCTAAAGAGTACCATCCTGATAAAAATGCAGGTGATAAAGAGGCTGAACAAAAGTTTAAACTATGCAATGAAGCATATCAGTGTTTAAGTGATGATAAACAAAGAAGTATTTATGACCGTTATGGTAAAGAGGGACTTCAAGGGATGGGTGGTAGAGGTCACTCATCTGGTGGTTTTGATGATTTAGGCTCGATGTTTGAAGAGATGTTTAGCGGTTTTGGAGGTGGACGAAGTCGTCGTCAAAACCCAGCAGATATGGATAAATATCCACTTGACATGAATGTTGATATGTACATCTCATTTAATGAAGCTATTTTTGGATGTGAAAAAGAGATAGAGTTTACTTATAAAAAAGCGTGTAAACCTTGTAAAGGAACTGGTGCAAAAGATGCAAAACTCTCAACTTGTCCTCAGTGTAAGGGTCAAGGTCAAGTATATATGAAACAGGGCTTTATGACTTTTTCTCAAACTTGTCCCCTTTGTCAAGGAACTGGAAGTTCTGTGGCTGATGCTTGTAGTAGCTGTAAGGGCAGGGGTTATGAGGAAGTTCAAGAGAGTGTTAGCATAAAGATACCAAAAGGTATAGATGAGGGTAATCGCCTAAGAGTCTCTGGCAAAGGAAATATCAGTAAAAAAGGTATGCGTGGTGATCTCTATGTTACTTTTGGAGTAAAGCCAGATAAACATTTTCAAAGAGATGGAAATGATGTCTACATCGCTATTCCTGTATTTTTCACTCAAGCTGTAACTGGAGAAACACTTACTATCCCATCCCTTAGAGGTGAGTTGGAGTTAAAGCTAGATGTTGGAACAAAAGACAAACAACACTTTACTTTTAGAGGAGAAGGTGTAGAAGATGTGCATGGTCACGGAAAAGGGAACTTGATAGCTCAAGTAAATATCTCTTATCCTAAAAAACTAAATGATGAACAAAAAGAGTTACTTAAGAAGCTTCAAGACTCTTTTGGCATAGAGTCTAAACCACATGAGAGCGTGCTTGATTCTGCTATAGAGAAGATGAAAAGCTGGTTTAAGTAAAATTATGAACCGACAACTCTTAAAAGAGAAACTCTCAACTCTTGCACTCTCTATGTTTAGAAAAGACTTCTTTGGCATCTATCATGGATCTCTATCTGCAAAAACAGAGTCAAATAGGTTTCTTATAAATACAAAAGAAGCAGTTTTTGATGCTTTAGATGAGTCAGCTTTGATAGAGCTTTACTTTAAAAAAGATTACAGATGGAACCAAGCGAGTATGGATGCTAAAATACACTTTAGCATCTACTCGCAAATCTCTGATGCAAAGTTCGTCTCTTTTACAATGCCACCATTTACAACTGCCTACTCGCTAGAGCATAGTCATATAACTCCAAAAGACTACTTCGGTTTTAAGGAGTTAGGCTCTGTTGAGGTAGTAGATCCAAAGCAGTTTGAAGACTGGTATGAAAGAGCACAGAGTGAGATAGCCTACTACTTTCAAACAAAAAAAACAAATATAATGGTCATAAGAGGTTATGGAGTTTACTCATTTAATAGAGATGTGCATGAGATGGCAAAAAAACTAGCCATCCTAGAGAGAAGTTGTAGACTTCTTATGCTTGATGGTTCACAAAAAGATTTTAACTTTGACTAGACATTTTATTTTGTGCCTAATTTTCAAGCCTCTCTTTTTTTATAAAATTCAGATTTAAATTCATCATATCTATCTTCTAAGATTGCCTCTCTAGCTTCTCTCATTAGGTTTAGATAGTAGTGCAGGTTATGCAGAGTTGCAAGACGAAAGTATGTTATCTCACGTGAGCGAAAGAGATGGTTTAAGTAAGCTCTTGAGTATCTTTGACAAGTTAGGCACCTGCACTCAGGATCAATCGGCGTTTTATCTTCTTTAAAACTTGCACCTTTGATATTTAGCTTTCCAAAGGATGTAAAAAGAGTTCCATTTCTTGCGTTTCTTGTAGGCATAACGCAGTCAAACATATCGATGCCTCTGTCTATATTTTCTATCAAATCTTCGGGTGTTCCAACGCCCATCAGGTATCGAGGCTTCTCTTTTGGCATAAACTGTGTTGTGTGCTCAACCGTGTCATACATCTCATTGTTGAGTTCACCTACAGAGAGCCCGCCAATAGCAAAACCATCAAAATCAAGTTCGCATAGCTCTTTTGCACTTTTTTCTCTAAAGGACTTGTCAGTTCCACCTTGGATAATGGCAAAGATATTTTGCTCTACACCGATGCCACTCTCTTGTTTTTGTCTAAAATACTCAATACTCTCTCTTGCCCACTCTGTAGTTCTCTCGATACTAAGTTTTATCCGCTCTTGTGAAGCAGGGAGTGCTACAAGATCATCTAAAACCATCATGATATCAGAGCCGAGATTGTTTTGGATGTCTATAACTTTTTTTGGCGTAAAGAAGTGTTTTGAGCCATCTATATGAGAACGGAACTCTATGCCATCAGCCTTTGGTTTTGAGATATCGCTTAGTGAGAAAGCTTGAAATCCTCCACTATCTGTTAAAAAACTCTTAAAAAATGTAGTAAAACCATGAAGTTTGCCCATCTTTGCAACTGTCTTATCACCAGGGCGAAGATACATATGATAAGTATTTGCTAAAATTATATCAGCACCTAAAGTCTCGAGCACATCTTGCATATCAAGAGCCTTGATGCTTCCAAGCGTTCCAACTGGCATAAAAACTGGTGTTTTGATGGTTGAGTGAGCTGTTTTTATAGTACAAGCACGGGCATTTTTTGAAGTAGCATCTATTTTAAAATCCATGAGTTTTTTTATCCTGAAATGTTTTAAATTTTTGACATTATATCATTTTATAAGAGAGGCGTTTAGGTGAAGTTTTATCTCAGTCACGGACTCATTTGAGCTTAGTTCTATCTCAAGGTTATACATCTGTGAGACTCTTTTTACTATGTCTAAACCTATCCCAAAACCGCCCTCATGTTTGTTATGTCTATAGTATCTCTGAAATATTTTATCTTGAGAGGCTTTACTTATGTTCTCACTTGTGTTTGTTATGCTAAAGAGATCTTTTGTTAAAGAAATTTTAATGATACCGTTATTTTTGTTGTACTTGATGGCATTTGAGAGTAGGTTACTAAAGAGTCTTTGCACACTTGACTCATCGATGGAGATATATACATCTTCTAACTCTTTTTCTATTGTGATAGACTTTTTAAGTGCTAAATCTTCATAGAGAGTAAGTTCGCCAAGTAGGGCTTCTTTTAGGTTTATGCTCTTTATCACATTGAGGTTATCTTCTAAAAGCAAGTAGGTCAAATCCGCATAGATTTTCTGAACTCTTTTTGAACTTATCTCTACTCTTTGGAGAATTTTCTCATCAATATTTTGTTTTTTAAGTCTCTCAACACTCATAAGGATGGCAGTGATGGGAGTGTTTAGTTCATGAGTTGAATCTTTTATAAACTTGTCTAGCTTTACTCTCTCATTTTGTATGGGCTTTAAAAACATTTTTGTTAAAAAGTAGCCAACTACGACTATGGCAAAGATGGAAGAAAAAGAGATTAAGAGAATGTTCTTTATAAGATTTAAGCGTTCATCATCTTTTTTTATACTTTTTGTTATGAGATATTTTACTCCATGATGCATCTGTGGGCTTAGATCTACTAAATATTCAAACTCTGCACTTGTATAAAAACCTTCTTCAAATTTCGCATCTTTTAACTCTTTGCCTAGGATTAGATTTTTATTTTCATCATAAAGTGATATCTCAAAACCATCAACTTCTTTAACTAAGAGAGGTTCATCATTCATATATGAAGTGATGATTTTAGATGAGATATGTGAAGAGAGTGAGTACATTTTCTCTTTTTTTATAGCTTCGATGCTCTTTGATTCATAACCATAAAAACTTATAGCCATAAAAAAGATAAGTAGTATGGATGAGCCAAGGTATAGCCCTAAAAAGCCATAAAGCGACTTTTTCTCACTTGCAGTTAACTCTATAGCCAACTCCTTTTATAGTAGTGATAAAGTCTTTTCCTAAAGCTGCTCTTATGTTTTTTATATAAGTTCTGATAGTTGCTTCACTAGGGATTTGAGACTCTAGCCAAATGTTAGCTATAAGCTCTTGATGGCTAATGATGCTATCTTTGTGCCTAAGAAAATACTCTATGATTTTAAACTCTTTGTTAGAGAGCTTTACTCTTTTGTCACAATCTACAAGCTCATATGTGAGTCTATCAAGGTATCTTTTATCATCTATGCTAATTTTTGTGTTTTGAAGAGATTTTAGGATGTAGTTGACTCTTGTGTCAAGCTCTAAAAGCTCAAAAGGTTTTTTGAGGTAATCATCACAACCTAAATCAAAACCTCTTTTTAAATCTTTTGCACTCTCTAAGGAAGTTATAAATATAGTAGGAGTTGTAATACTCTGCTCTTTTAGTAACTTTAGAAGCTCAAATCCATCAAGAGTCGGAACATTTACATCAAGAAGCAGAAGGTCATATGAACTGCTTAAAATCTTATCATAAGCATCCTCTCCATCATAAACTAAATCTACCTCAAAGCCTTGCTCATTTAGATGCTCAAAAACAATCTCACTAAGGATGATATCATCTTCTAAAAGTAGTATCTTCATCCCTATATTGTACTATCTTTTTCTTAGAGAGTATAAGATGGGAATGAGAAAAAGAGTTAAGATTGCCGAAGTAACTATTCCTCCTATCATCGGTGCTGCGATTCTTTGCATCACTTCACTACCAACTCCATCTATATACATGATGGGGATAAGTCCGCCTAGTATGGAAAAAACTGTCATAAGTTTTGGACGAAGCCTAAGAGCAGAACCTCTTATGATGGACTCTTTAAAAGTCGATGTTTTCTCCTCTACGGCTTCTTGAAGATATATAATCATAACAATGGCAGTCTCAGCTGCAATTCCTAAAAGGGCTAAAAATCCAACTACCAAAGCTACTGAGAGGTTAAATCCAAGATAGTCTATATAAAGGAGCCCTCCAAGTATGGCAAAAGGAAGCGTAAAAAAGACTATCAAAGAGTTTGTTAAATCTCTTAGAGCGAAATAAATAAGAACAAAGATTGACAAAACAACTATGGGGACTATAAGTGTGAGTCTCTTCTTTGCTGATTCTAAATACTCACTCTCTCCTGCAAACTCATAGTAGTAAGAAGAAGGAAAATCAATACCCTTGATAACCTCTTTTGCAGCATTTTTATACTCCTCTGAGCTTACACCGCTTTTTGGAGTGATGTAGACAAATGAGACTCTCATACCTTTCTCGCTCTTTATTACACTTGCACCCTCACTAAACTCTACATCTGCAAAGATATTTAGAGGTAAAAATCCAAGTTTAGTCTTTACCTTTAGCTCTCTTATACTCTCAATAGAATCTCTTTGAGAAGAGTCTACTCTCATAGAGATGGAGTGACGTTTGAGTCCATCAACAAAAGTCCCAACTCCAATCCCTCCAACTCCAAAAGAGATAGTATCTAGTATCTCTTTTTTGTTAAGTTCATACCTTGCAAGGGCATCTTGCTTTATGTCTATGTTTAAAAAGTATCCGCTGTTTGACTTATCTGCGGAGATATTTTGAGTAAGTTCTAGGTTTTTTAATCTTTGCTCTATCTTAGATGCTAACTCCTCTAAGACCTCATTATCATCTCCATAGAGCTTTATGCCAAGAGGTGTTCTTATCCCCGTTAGAAGCATATCTATCCTACCTCGTATAGGATAGGTCCATGAGTTTATAAGTCCTTTAATTTTGAGTGCTTCGTCCATATCGCTCATAAGTCTCTCATAAGTCATTCCCTCTCTCCAAAGGGATTTATCTTTAAAAGTAATGATTGTCTCAATCATGGCAAGTGGAGCAGGATCTGTTGAACTATTGGCTCGACCAGCTTTACCAAAAACAGTATCGACTTCTGGAAAACTCTTGATGATTTTGCTTGTCTCATGTGTAAGGTCTTTTGCAAGCTCTACGCTGATGCCATAAGGAGTAACAGGCATATACATAAAATCCTGCTCATTAAGCACTGGCATAAACTCCCATTTTTGAGCATTATAAAGTGGAAAAAGATAAGCTATACCAACAATGCTAAGAGCTAAAATAACATACTTAAATTTTAGAGCAAATTTTAACAAAGGCATATAGATAGAGATAAAAAATCTATTTATTGGGTTTTTATTCTCTTCTTTTATCTCTCCTTTTATGAAAAAGAGCATCAAAACTGGAACAAGTGTGATGGATAGTAGTGCTCCTACTAGCATTGCAAAGGTCTTAGTAAAAGCTAGTGGTGAGAAAAGTCGTGCTTCTTGACCTTCAAGTGCGAAGATTGGTAAAAATGAGACTACGATTAAAATGAGTGCAAAAAAGATAGGTCGTCCAACCTGTTTTGAAGACTCTATGATTATCTCTTTTGTGCTTTTTGAGCCATCACTCTTACTTAGATGCTTGTGAGCATTCTCTATCATCACGATAGAAGCATCTACCATCGCACCAATGGCAATAGCGATTCCACCTAAACTCATGATATTTGAGCCAATATCAAAAAAGCTCATAAGAGCAAAACTAAAAAGTACAGTTAAAGGAAGTACGATAATGACAATAAGAGCACTTCTTGCGTGAAACAAAAAGAGTGCAATGATAATGATAACAATGATGGACTCCTCTATAAGTGTTCGCTTAAGAGTATCGATGGCTCTGTCTATGAGTTTACTTCTATCATAAGCAGTTACAATCTCTACATCTTCACTTTGCAGGGTTGCTATCTTTGCTTTTATCTTTTGCAACACTTCATAGGTGTTTTCTTTGTATCTAACTAGAACTATACCGCCTACTACTTCACCCTCTCCATTAAAATCAGCCACTCCACGTCTAGGCTCTGGTACTTCCCTAACCTCTGCTATATCTTTTAGTTTTAGTGGTAAAACTCCATTAACTTTAAGAGTGATATTTTCTAAGTCAGCTATGCTTTTTGCATATCCACGAGCTTGTATGATATTTTCATAACCATTTTCTAAAAGTACGCCTCCGCCTATATCTTGGTTGTTTTCTCTTAGAGCGTTTATGATTTCAT
Source organism: Sulfurimonas hongkongensis (assembly GCF_000445475.1). Taxonomy (NCBI): domain Bacteria; kingdom Pseudomonadati; phylum Campylobacterota; class Epsilonproteobacteria; order Campylobacterales; family Sulfurimonadaceae; genus Sulfurimonas; species Sulfurimonas hongkongensis. The sequence continues at coordinate 27,492 of NZ_AUPZ01000013.1, read as the reverse complement.
TTATGCCAATGTTATGTTTTACCATTTTATCTTGGTCTACTAAGAGTTGGTAACTCTTAACAAAACCACCAACAGCGGCTACTTCACTAACTCCATCTACTCCTAAGAGCCCATATTTTAGGTAATAGTCTTGATAGTCCCTAAGCTCAGATAGGTTTAGTTTATCAGACTTTAAAATGTACTGGTAAGCCCAGCCAACTCCAGTAGCATCTGGACCCATACTAACCTTTGCCTCATTTGGAAGAGTTGGGATGATGGAGGAGAGTTGCTCTAGGATTCTGCTTCTTGCGTCGTAGATATCAGTGCTATCTTTAAAGATGATATATATAAGAGAGTTCTCAAAACTACTCATCGCTCTTATGGTTTTGATATCTGGAAGCGACATAAGCGAGCTAATAAGTGGATAGGAGACCTGCTCTTCTATAATTTTTGGGGATTGTCCCTTGTATGAGACTTGCAAAATCACTTGTGGCGGAGACAAGTCGGGTAGGGCATCAAGTGAGAGATTTTTGATGCTTATGAGACTTATGGTAGTTAGTAAAACTGAGATAAGAAGAACTAAAAAGATATTTTTAGAACTAAAATCTATGACTCTTTCAATCATTTTTTACCACTCCTCACTCATATAGTATCCGTTTGTCTGTGCATCACTATCTAGTAGAAACAGTGCATTTACAACAACTTCTGTATCCTCGTTTATCCCGCTAAATATCTCATAATATTCGCCTATATATTTTGCATCTACTTCTTTTGGTTCATACTCTGTTTTGGAGACTTTTGTAAAGACATAAAACTTGCCGTCTCTTTTTATAATTGCCTCTTTTGGGAGAGTTAGAACCTCTTTTATATCTTTAGAGATGCTGACTTTTGCAAACATATCTGGAAATATTTTTGCATCTTTGTTATCCAAATCAACTCTTACATCAAAGCTCAGGTCTTCTTTGTTTATCTTTGGATATATTTTGCTTACCTTTGCATCTATTGGTTGATTAAACCCTTCGATATTTACACTCGCACTCATCCCCTCTTTAACAAATGCTATATCTTTTTGGTAGACTTTAGCAATCACCCACATCTTTGAGCTATCTGCAATCTTAAAAAGAGTAGAGCCAGCTTTGACAAATGAGCCTTTAAAGACATTTTTTTCTATGACAAGGCCGCTGAATTTGCTCTTTATAGATACTGTTTCTCCTTTTGAATCTATCGCCTTACTGTCTAACTCATAGAGTCTTAGCTTTTGCAAAATTGTATCTTGGACCTTTTTAAAGTCGCTAGATGAGTTAAGCTCATTTTTTAGAGTAAATATCTCTTTTGAGTAGATATTAAAGAGCTTATCACCAACTTTAAAACTCTTGTAAAGCTCATCCGCATATAGCGTCTCTATAAAGCCATCAAACCTTAGACTTACTTCATAGATGCGGCTCTCATCATAGGAAGTGGTAGCATAGTAGCTATTTGTCACTTTTTTAGTTTGAAATTTTGCTTTTGTTGTTTTGATGTTAAAAGCTTGCTCAAATGTTTTAGCGTTTGAAGTAAAAACTAAAAGAAGTATTAAAATTATTATCTTCATGATAGACTCTCTTTTGTGATGTAGTAAAGCTCAAATTCGGCTCTTTTTTTGTCAAGGAAGTATCTTAATTTTTGCACTTTTAATTCTAAGAGTAGATTTTCATTTTCTATCTTTTTCTCTAGTGTTATAGAACTTGCAATGCTTGAGTTTTCGTAAGCCTCTAACTCGGTGTAACGTTGCTGTAAATCCTCAAGACTCATAAGTCTTTTTTTGAGATATTCCACTCTTTTTTTGTTTTTGTGAAAAAGGCTAACTCTGCTTTTGTGAAAATCACTCTGTTTTTGCAAAGCTTCTGAGGCTCCTGCTTTTGCAACTTTAACCTTTGCATCTTCAGCTCCATAGATAGGAAGTGCAAAAGAGGTAGAAAATGAGAGATAGTCATCAAAGTTTTGACGGTTGTTATAGCTCATACTTAGAGTAATGTTTGAGTATTTTTTTCTTTGTTCTAAAGTGCTTTGTAGTTCAAATCGTTTTGTGCGAAGCTCTAAGATTTTAGCTGCTGGAGAGTTTTTTAAGCCATCATCTCTAAAATCATCATCTATTTTTGCACGCTTTACATCTCTAAACTCTTGTGAGCTAAGATATTTAAACTCATGTTTTAGTGAGGTTATCTCATCTTTGAGCTCAAAACTCTCATCCTCAAGCTTAAAGATTTTTCGACTTAGTTCTACACTTACTTTAAGTGAATCACTAAGACTTACACTTCTTTCATAGTAGTTAAGAAGTACTCTCAAATTTGCTTTTCTTTGCTCTACAATTTCTAAGATGGACTCTTTTGTGTATATCTCTTCAACTAAGAGGGCGATTTTTTTATAGAGCTCAATCCTCAAATCTTCTAGCTCATACTCTAAGATAAGAGTATCAACTCTAAGCATTGACTCTTTTAGATCTAGTTTACCAAAGGTCTCAAACTCTTGAGAGATGCCAATAAACTGGGTCTGCATAGACTCTATATCTCTTTTAAAAAAATTGTCGTTTAGTGGCATATCATTGACACCTATGCTGATGATGGGGTTTTTATAAACAACCTCGGCATCTATAGCGTGTCTAGAGGCTAAAACTTTTTCATACTTTGCCAAAACTTGTGGCGATTTTTGAAGTGCAACTTCTATCATCTCATCAAACTCAAGAGAAAAACAAAGAAGCGGCAGTAGTAAAAGTTTTAGCATTTTCATTTTTAAATCCTAGTGGTGTGAGTGATTAGAACTTGATGCTTGACCTAAGTTCACACTCCCTCTTTGTTTATAGTCAGTTCCTTTATTGTCTTTAATAAAGATCTGATATTGCCACGTTCCATTCATTGGGAAGTTGATGTTGCACTCAAAGTAAGAAGAGACTTTTTTACAAATATCTTTTGACTCCATGTAAGGCATCCCTGGCATTTCTGGCATAAAAAACTTGATGCGAACATCCTTTGCATCTACTTTTTCTCCATCATGTCCACCACGGTTTAACTCAACCACAATCATATTGTCGCCCTCGCTTAAAACCTTATCGCTTGAGATCATGATATGCAAATCTTTACTATCTTTCATATCCATAAAACCAGCACCAAATGCCAAACTTGAAATCACAAGCAAGCTAATTATAATCTTTTTCATTTTGTCTCCAATTTTCTTATTTTTATGAGTATACATCTTTGAGTGTGTAGTAATCGTGTAGTATTTATATGCATTTTTACACAAGATTGTGAGAAGCTTTATAAATAGTGCTTAAACTAGATATTTGCATCTTTATTGTAAAGTTGCACTAAAATATAATAATTACACCATTAAGGAGAAGATTGATGGCAACTGTCGGGATGGGTGATATAAAAAAAGGTGTTCGCTTAATAGTAGGCGAAGTTCCTTGTAAAGTAGTAGAGTTTCAACATGTAAAACCAGGAAAAGGTGCGGCTTTTGTTCGTATGAAAGCGAAGAGTTTTTTAAATGGTAAGGTAGTTGAGAAGACTGTTCACGCTGGAGATAAGTTTGAAGTTCCAGTAATTGACTATAAAACTATGCAGTATCTTTATGATGATGGTGAGATGTATCAGTTTATGGATAACGACACTTATGACCAACTTGGTCTTTCGTATGAGCAGTGCGATGATGCTTCAAAGTGGTTCAAAGATGGTGTAAATGTGGATATAATTTTTTACAAAGGAAATGCAATATCTGTTGCTGCTCCTGAAGTAATGGAGCTTATAGTTACAGAGACTCCTCCAAACTTTAAAGGCGATACTTCAAGCGGAAGTAAAAAACCTGCAACACTAGAGACTGGTGCAGTTGTTCAAATTCCTTACCATGTTTTAGAGGGTGACCTCATACGAGTAAACACAGTAGATGGAGAGTATCTAGAGAAAGTAAAATAAGTTTCTTTTTAGCTCTTACTTTGGTGAGAGCTGTATTACTTCATATTAAGATAAATTAACTATAATCACTTAAAATAAAATAGGGTCTCTAGAAGATGCCCTATAACTTCAAAAGGCAATTATCTTGAGTGTAAAACCTTTCACACACCTACATCTTCATACCGAATACTCACTACTTGATGGTGCAAACAAGCTTACAAACCTAGTCTCAAGAGTCAAAGAGCTTGGCATGACAAGTGTCGCCATGACAGATCACGGGAATATGTTTGGCGCAATTGATTTTTATCATCAGATGAGAGCAGCTGGCATAAAGCCTATTATTGGGATGGAGGGTTATATCCATAACGGTGAAACACTTGATGACAAAAGCACCAAACAGAGATTTCATATCTGCCTTTTTGCTAAAAATAAAAAGGGTTATGAAAATCTAATGTACTTATCTTCAAAAGCCTTTATAGATGGTTTTTACTACTTTCCACGCATCAACAAAAATGAGCTAAGAGCACATAGTGAGGGCATTATCTGCACCTCTGCTTGTCTTCAAGGAGAGGTTAACTGGCATCTAAACCTAGCTAATGAGAGAAATGTAAAAAATGGTGCTTTAGGATATGAGGGAGCTAAGGCTGTTGCGTTAGAGTATCAAGATATTTTTGGGGATGATTTTTACTTAGAACTTATGCGTCATGGCATAGGTGACCAACTCTACATAGATAATAGCATACTAAAAATCTCTAAAGAGACAGGCATAAAGATAGTAGCTACAAACGATACTCACTATACATATCCAGATGATGCACAATATCATGAAGCATTTATGTGCATCGGGATGAATAAACTCTATGATGACCCAAATCGTATGCGTCACTCAGTCCATGAGTTTTACTTAAAATCGCCCGAGCAGATGTCAAGACTCTTTGCAGATATCCCAGAAGCTATAACATATACCCAGGAGATTGTAGATAAGTGTGAAGATTTTGAGCCAGTGGTAAAGACTCCAACTCCGCCAAACTTTAAGTTTACTCCAGAGTATGCACAAAAAGATGGACTAGCTCTTAGCAGTGATGATAAAGATATTATGGATGCTGAGTATTTTGTATTTTGTTGTCAAAGAGGGCTTGAGGAGAGGTTAAAGATTGTTCCAGAACAAAAGCATGAAGAGTACAAAAAGAGATTAGAGTTTGAGATGAATATCATAAACTCAATGAAGTTTCCCGGTTACATGCTTATAGTTTGGGACTTTGTAAAGTTTGCAAAAGAAGAGGGTATTGCAGTAGGCCCTGGGCGTGGCTCAGCAGCTGGAAGCCTTGTAGCTTTCGCTTTGGATATTACAGATATTGATCCTATGAAATATGATCTTCTCTTTGAGAGATTTTTAAATCCTGAACGTGTAAGTATGCCTGATATCGATATGGACTTTATGCAGGCTCGCCGTGGTGAGGTTATAGACTATGTTGTAGAGAAGTATGGGCGCAATCAAGTAGCTCAGATCATAACCTTTGGTTCACTTCTTGCAAAGGGGGTCATCCGTGATGTCGCAAGAGTTTTAGATATGCCACTCTCTCAAGCTGATAACATGGCAAAACTTGTTCCAGATGAGCTTGGCATCACACTAAATGGAAGAGAGAAAAATGGAGAGTTCATTAAAGGTGCTTTTCAAAAAGAGCCGAAACTTCAAGAGCTTATTGGCACTGATGCAAATGCTGCAAGAGTTTGGGAGTTTGCAAAAAAGCTAGAGGGGTTGAAGCGTAACTCTGGTATTCATGCGGCTGGTGTGGTTATCTCAAATGAAGAGCTTTGGTATAAAACACCAATTTATAAGCCATCAGGCGAAGATACCTTTGTAACGCAGTACTCACTAAACTATCTTGAAGATGTTGACCTCATTAAGTTTGACTTCCTTGGACTTAAGACTCTTGATGTGATCTACAACGCTATAAAACTTGTAAAACATAGATATGACAAGGATATAGATTGGCATAAGATAGATGAAAATGACCCTAAGGTTTATGATGTTATCCGCGGCGGAGATACTGTCGGGATGTTTCAGATAGAGTCAAGCGGTATGCAGGATTTAAACAGAAGATTAAAACCAGATAGTTTTGAGGATTTGATCGCAGTTTTGGCTCTTTATAGACCTGGACCTATGGAGTCTGGGATGCTTGATAGTTTTATAGAGCGAAAACATGGAAGAGAGGCTATAGAGTACACATTTGAGCCGATGGAAGCCATACTTGGAAACACTTATGGAGTCATCGTATATCAAGAGCAGGTTATGCAGATAGTTCAAACTATTGGTGGATTTAGCCTTGGTTATTCTGATATTATCCGTCGTGCTATGGGTAAAAAGTCAGATATGTCAGCCTATAACGATGAGTTTGCATCTGGCGCACAAAAGCAGGGTTACGACTATGCACAAGCTTCAAAGCTTTTTGATTTGATTGAAAAATTTGCTGGATATGGATTTAACAAGTCTCACTCCGCAGCTTACGCTATGGTTACCTTTCAAACTGCATGGCTAAAGACCTACTATCCAAATGAGTTTATGGCAGCCCTTCTCACATCAGACAAAGATAACACAGATAAAGTGGTCCGTTACATCGATGAAGTAAAGAGGATGAAGATAGAACTCTCTCCTCCTGATATTTGTGACTCACTCTTAGAATTTTCTGCTATTAGTAAGGATGATAGAGAGGTTATTCTTTTTGGGCTTGGTGCTATTAAAGGTGTCGGTGGTGCTGCCATCGAGTCTATGTTAAAAGAGAGAGAAGAAAATGGAGACTATACAAGTTTAGAGGATTTTGTAAACAGAATCGAACCTAGTAAAGTAAACAAAAGAGTTATAGAGTCCATCATAAAAGCTGGTGGTTTTGATAGATATGGCTACTCAAGAAAAGCACTACTTGATCAGATAGAACTCATAGTAGATACTGCAAAAGATGCTTCAATGGCAAGAAAAAATGCGCATGGAAGCCTCTTTGGAGATGATGATGAGATAACAAGTGTTAAGCTCTCTTTGAGCAACTCTGATGAGTATAGTTTAAAAGAGATTTTGGAGTTTGAAAAAGATACTTTAGGTTTTTATGTCTCAGGACATCCGCTTGATGAGTTTAGAGAAAAACTAGAAGAGTTAAACTACTCTTTATCTTCTGAGTTAAGTAGCATCAAAGATGGTTCCTATGCTATTTTTATAGGTAAAGTAGAAGAGATTGTAAAAAAGACATCTAAAAAAGGAAACCAGTTTGCAATAGTCTCTTTGATGGACTTTCATGGAAACATAGAGATAATGCTCTTTAGCGATAAGTTAGAGCAACTCCAAGCCATGGATTTGAGCGAGCCAATAGCTTTTAAGGCAAAAATAACTCATACAGATATGTTTACAAGAATAGGCGTAAGCAAAATTATGACGCTCAAAGATGCTAAAAAAGAGACAAAAAAAGTAAAAAAAGAGGTCAGAGAAATCCCAGAAGAGCCTATAAACTTATCTATAAGACTAGATGAGAGTACTACTATCTTAGAAGAGTTATACAGACTTATAAGACAAAATCCTGGAAGCCGTGAGCTTAAAATCACCATCATCTCAAAGCTTCAAAATGTAGTAATAGACTCAGCCATAAGAGTAGATAGCAAAATCATAACAGCACTTGATGGTAATGCGGCTGTGGATATTTTGGTTTAGGAAAAATGATACACTGGATAAATAGAATATATAGACTCTTACGCAAAGAGGCTGTGAAATAATACAGAAGCAAGGCTTTTAGGAACACTATCTAATGGCATTTCCCATGATGAAACTCGCATGGATGTTTTAAAGCCGTACAGTACGAGGCTAAAGCCTCGCTTCCAAAAGGCGCGATAAGCCTGCTTTCGTTCCTAAATTCTGAGAGTGTTGGTTGTTTAGATTAAGCAAAAAAAGAGTAAAAAAGTAAGCCTTACTTCTTTAGTAAGGCTTTGGGAGTGCCGGTAAATTTAGGCAAAATTAAGTTTTATTCCTGTTTTGGTGTCTGGCACCCATTTTTCATTTTGCTACTTTACTCAACTATAAGCAGACATTCTAAACCCCACTTTATCCATAGTTTCATCAAATTTACCTTCCCAATACTCTGAACTTATATCTATTAAATTATCCCAAGATAAACTATTATTGTCAACTATTTTGATATTCATATTATCTAAAGTTTGTTCTTTATTTTCAAGTTTTTTACAACTCCAAAGCTCAAGCCTTTCTAAAGCTTTATCTATTTGCTTATTTGTGAAATAGTTTAGTTTTTTACATTCATTTGCCAAGTCGGCAGCACTATCGTGAGGAAATAAAGCTTCGCCCTTATCAAATTGGTTCCATATTTTTTTAGATTGACTAATAGAGTGTTTAAAATAATACTTTTGAATTCCGCTTACTGTATCAAGATTTGTCCCCTTTGCAACTTTTAAAACACTTGCCCTTTGTTGCTCAGGTCGTGGTAAGGGTTGCCATCCAAGATATTCAAGAAGTATCTCTTTATTGTTTTCGTTTTGGACAAAAGGTGGCAATACCATTTCGTATATTTTATATATTACTCCAGGTTTTGAAATATTCCCTATTGGATAGTATTTACCATTTTCATATTTACAAGTTGCAAAAAAACAAGCTACATCAAAGTTGTTAGTTATATCTAAATAATTGGTAGCCAGTTCATAATGCTGTGCTATCCCTGTAAGATTTAGACATAATGGATTACCATTAATTTGTAATGGATTAGTAAGTTTTATAAATGGATGATCTTCTAAAAGTTCCTCAAATGCAATGGTTCTACAAATACTTAAAAACTGTTCTTCTAAAGATATATATCTATCAATAGTTGTTTTACAAACTCCAAAATCTTCATTTTGTCCTCTATATTGAATCATAGAAAATTCGGTACCACTTTTAAGATGTAAACAACCATCAACTCCAACTAAAGCATGTAATCTCTCTATATCGTCAAATACTATTCCGTTAGCTTGACCATTATTTGTAAAGCTTCTTCCTGTATTGATTGGTTGGACACGAAGTTTTTGTTTTAAAGACTTAAGCGTTGGATGAAAAGTAGCCATAAATTTACTCCTTTATTTAATACAGTACACATTCTAATTTTTGTAAACTATATCTTTTCAAAGTCTAATATAGTTATCTTGCCTAGAGAATATTATAAGTGATTAGAACGAGGATAAAGTGTTCACAAAAAGGGCAGTTTGGAATAACTCTATAAAATAGACAGTTACTGACGCAATAAAGAACTATTCTTTTAGAGATCTTTAACTGTCACTGTAGGTAAAAGTAACAAAAAATAGCTTAATATCAAACTCAGAGCATAAAGCATATAGTAAAAAGGGTGGCTTATGTAAATTTAGCAAGTTTCATGTAAAATATGTGATTAAAGAAACCTAAACCATTTATATACTAAAAAATGACTATGAAGGAAAACTAGTTAATTGTGAAGGTTGAATTTCCAAGTGGTTCAATAATTAGTTTTAAATATACTAAAAAGAGAGTATTAAATAATGAACAAAAAAGATTTCAATGAAGGATTGTTAGGGTTTTTAGATGCATCTCCTACGCCTTTTCATGCTACTAAAAACATGTCTGCTATGTTTCTTAACGCTGGATTTAAGGAGCTTGATGAGAGTGTAAAGTGGAACTTAAGGGAGGGTGAGAAGTACTTTGTTACACGAAATGACTCATCTGTGATCGCTTTTACTTACCCAAATGGTGAGAAAAACTACACAATGTTAGGAGCTCATACAGACTCGCCAAACTTTAGATTAAAACCAAATCCTGTTGTAAAAGCTCATGGAGTTGTTAAGCTGATGGTTGAGCCGTATGGTGGGATACTTTTAAATCCTTGGTTTGATAGAGATCTTTCAATAGCTGGTCGCATCTCTTATCTTGACACACAAGGAGAGATAAAAGAGGCTCTTATAGATGCAAAAAAAGCTCTAGCTGTTATCCCATCACTTGCCATTCATCTTGATGAGTTTGCAAATAAAGAGAGAACTATTAACAAGCAGACTCATACATCTCCCGTGCTTACTACCTCAGATGATTTTGAATATGATGAATTTTTGAAGTGGCAACTCTCAAAAGCTGGCATAGTAGATGCAGGGGAAATACTAGCAACTGAGCTTAGTCTATATGATGTTCAAAAAGCCTCTTTTTTAGGTTTAAATGATGATTTTATATCTAGTGCTAGACTTGATAATCTTCTAAGTTGCTATGTTGGGATGCTTAGTATCTGTAGTATAGAAGAAGATAGACCTATGCTCTTTTGTGCTAGCGACCATGAAGAGGTTGGAAGCGCATCTACTTCTGGAGCAGCTGGCTCATTTTTAGAAGATACGCTAAGAAGAGTATTTTGTGATTATGAAGGGTTTTTGCAGATGATAAGTGCATCTACTATGATATCTTGCGATAATGCACATGCCATCCATCCAAACTATCCAGATAAACACGACCAAAATCATGCTCCGATGATAAACAAAGGCGTGGTTATAAAAATAAACTCAAACCAAAGATACGCTTCTAGCTCGCAGAGTATCTCTAAGTTTAAAAGTGTAGCTTCAAGATTAAATGAACCAACACAGTACTTTGTTGCAAAAAGTGATATGGGATGTGGCTCAACTATAGGTCCTATTACAGCTACTAGACTTGGGTTAAAAACTCTTGATGTTGGACTCCCTACATATGCAATGCACTCCATCAGAGAGTTAGCTGGAAGTGATGATGCACATTCGCTATATAAGATAATTTTGGAACATAGATAGTGTCTTCACAAGATATGATAACTCCAGAGGAGTTAAACCTTTTAATAGAGCAGACTTATAAGGTTGAAGGCGAGTTTAATGAGCTTAAAGCTTCTTATACGCATCTGCAAAACACTATAGAGAGAGTCGTTGAGTTTTTGCCAAATGCTATATGGATTATAGATGAAGATAGCAGTGTTTTTTTACAAAACTCAAAGGCTAGAGAGCTTCTAGAACTCTTAAGACTTATAAAGCTTAAAAATGATGACTATGAAGTAGCGTTTAACTCAAGGTTTTATCTTATAAAGAGCTCAAGTTACAGAGATAAAACCATGATAAGTGCGACTGATATCACAGAGCAAAAAAGAAAAGAAAATCTAGCTACTATGGGGCAGATGGCGGCACATCTCTCTCATGAGATACGAAATCCCATAGGTTCCATCTCACTTCTAAGCTCAACTCTTAAAAAAAGAGTTATGCCTGAGAATATCCCTATTGTCGAAGAGATACAAAAGTCAGTTTACCGTATAGATAGAATCATAAAAGCTACTTTGATGTTTTCAAAAGGTATAGAGATAAACAGAACAAAGTTTTTATGGAGTGAGTTAATGGACTCTATAGATATGTCTATAGGATATTATGGTTATTCAAAAGAGATTAATTTCATCTTTCCTCAAGTTGATTTTGAACTAAATGCGGACAAAGATCTACTAGAGATGCTTTTTTCTAACTTTGTAGCAAATGCCATAGATGCCATAGAAGCAGATGATAGTGATGAGGGAGTTGTAGAGATATCTTATGAGAGAGATGAGGGTTATCATAAGTTTAGCATCTATGATAGTGGTGTTGAGGTGGACAACAGGGCTGAACTCTTTGAGGCTTTTAAAAGTACAAAGCTAAAAGGAAATGGTCTGGGATTAGTTCTAAGCAGAGAGATCGCTGAGGCTCATGGTGGAAGTGTTGAACTAATGGATACAAAAAAGAAGTTATTTGAGATAAAGATAGCCTTGTAAAAGTGGAATAATTATTGCTTTTGTCGATATATGGTTAATATATTTGATTTGGAGGTATATGATTATGGCGATACAGCATAAAAACATAACTCCACTTTTAGAGTTTGTAAAGATTGATAGATTTTATGTTGTTTGTCATTTTAAATGCAAAGTGACAAATAAAACAGTAATCTCTACAGTCCCATTTGAACCCTATGATGGAAAGATTGAGATATCGTGGCAAGATATGTTACTTCGTCCTATAGAATCATACAACAGATATTATCACACTCCAATTACTATTTATAATCATGATTGCCAAGATACAGTTGTGCTTAAAGCTTTTGAAAAAGTTTCAAAATACTTTGAGTGGAATGAGAATTTTGGTAGTTATGTATATATAGAAAAAAAAGGTCTAGAGTTTGAACAAAAAGTTAGTTGAAGTAGAAGGAACTACGCTTCCTTTTTATACTTACGAAAAAGATGATTTAGTATACTATGAGTTTGATGCATCAGAGTGCACCCCACCTGAACCTATGGTAAATACCATCAGAGGACTTAGCCTTTTAAAGACAACCTCTCATAGACTTGTTGGCATCTACTTTCATGAACCATTTCCACTTTATGAGAGGATTCCTATAACAATACTTCACGACGTTAAAGAACGTGAAGATGGGAATTTCGAGATAACTTTTTATAAAGAAAACTGATAATAACTTTTTAAGTAGAGCTATGAGATAATAACTTTCATGATACTTAAAAAAGGAATTTAATGTTTAACAACCTCTCTATTGGTAAGAAAATTTATATACCACTTATCGCGTCTATTGTTTTTGGTTTTATTGTAATACTTGTAAATTACTACTACTCCATGCGAGATATGAAAGATAACGTTTACAAAAACCAAGAAAAAACACTCAGGTCTTCATATAAAGAGGCTATAAACTCAAAAGAGAACATAGGCTTAACAAATGCTATAAATATAGCTAAAAATTATGATGTCGTTCGTGCTTTAAAATATAATGATAGAGAGATAGCTATAAAAGGGCTTAATTTAATCTCAAAAGAGTTTAAAGACTTTACTAAATATAACAATATTAAAATTCATATTCACGATGCAAAAGTGCATAGTTTTTTAAGAGCTTGGAAACCAGATAAGTATGGAGATGACTTACGCTCATTTAGAAAGACTATAGTGGATATAAAAAAGAACAAAAAACCTATAGTGGCCATTGAGTTAGGTAGAGCTGGACTTATACTTAGAGGACTTGCACCTATAATTGAGGGTAACTCTTATCTAGGTTCAGTTGAGTTTATGCAAGGACTAAACTCTATAGTTAAACAAGCAAGAAGTAGTGGCGGTTATGAGATGGTCATAGTTATGAAGAATGACTTTTTATCAACTGCTACAGCGCTAAAAGATGCTCCAAAGATTTCAAACTATACTTTAGCCGTAAGAGAAGATGTTATAGATAAAGAGTTTTTTAGGAGCATAGAAGGTTTAGATATATCAGCATCAGCTGGGTTTAAACTCTCAAAAAAACACTTTATAGTTAGCGAACCTATAAAGGATTTCTCAGGCGATATAGTCGGATACGCAGTAGTTGGAAACAAGCTCTCAAATGTAAACAGTGTTATAGATAAATCAGCAAGTTCCCTATTTCGACAAGTCTATATCATGGCTTTTGTGTTTTTAGTTATCTTAGTCTTTTTGATGATGATAATTAAAGCAGCAGTAGTAAAACCTATAGTAAATCTTGGTAAAGTAGCTCAAGAGTTAGCACAAGGTGATGCTGACTTATCTAAGAGACTTCCGGTCAAATCTAATGATGAGTTAGGAGATGCAAGTAAAAGTTTTAATGAGTTTTTAAACAAGGTTGAAAAGCTCTCTAATGATGCTAAAAATGAAGCTACTAGAGCCATCGAGTCTGAAAAAGCTGTTAAAGATAGCATGGATAAAAACAGACTAAATTTAGCACTCTCAGATGAGATGATAAAAGGGGCAATAAGTAACGCTCAAAATTTAAGTCATAGTATGCAAGAAAATGTTCAAAATGTTGAAAATGTAAATAAACTCAATGAAGAGACAGAAGATGTAATATCTAAGGTTACACTCTCTACAGATGAAATCATAAACACTATCTCAAATATTACCCAGATGATAAGCGAGTCAAGACTCTCCTCTGAGCAGTTAAACTCAAATGTTGAGGAGATATATAATGTTATTTCACTCATTAAAGATATCTCAGATCAAACAAATCTTTTAGCTTTAAATGCTGCTATAGAAGCTGCACGTGCGGGAGAGCATGGAAGGGGATTTGCTGTAGTTGCAGATGAGGTTAGAAAACTAGCTGAGAGAACTCAAAAAGCTACAAGTGAAGTTGAAGCAAATATTAGTGTACTTAAACAAAACTCTACAAGCATGGCTGAAAATAGTGAGCTTATAGAGGAACATGCGGAGTCATCACAAGAGAAGCTTGACCTTTTTAAAGAGACTCTAAGTGAACTCATAAATAACTCTGAGCAGATTACAAAAGATAACACAAGTATAGGGCATGAACTCTTTGTAAATATGGCAAAACTAGATCACATGGTTTTGAAAAACAACACTTATTCAGCAGCTTTTGAAGGAAAAGCAGACCTTTATGAGGGTGATCACACTACTTGCAGGCTTGGTAAATGGTATCAAAGAGATGGTAAGGAGAGTTTTGGAGATAATCCTAACTATGCATCTTTACTAAATCCTCATACGCAGATTCATAAAAATATTTCTCATATTACTAAGATGATTAAAGATGGAGATGTTGACTCTGATGAGCTGATAAAGCTCTTTAAAGAGAATGAAGATATATCAAAAGAGATGTTTGATATCTTAGATAATATAGTATCATAAAGATAGATGCTTAGAGCTAAGCAATAAAGTTTTTGAGAAATGATATATTTAACGCTTTATTAGCTTATTTTGAATAGAATAGCTTTTTATTAAAAAAGGCTATTTATGAAACAAGTTTTATCCATCTTAAACTCCATGAAAACCATGGCTATACTGATGTCTATCTTTGCATTTGCCATAGGTTATGCAACATTTGTAGAAAACGACTACGGAACTATAACAGCTAAGGCTGATATTTACAATGCAAGATGGTTTGAAGTTCTGATGGCTTTGCTAACTATAAACCTTGTCTTAAATATCTACAAGTACAAAATGTACACACTTAAAAAAGCTCCTATTTTTATCTTTCATACCGCTTTTATAGTTATAATCATAGGTGCTGCTATTACTCGTTATGTAGGTTATGAGGGAACTATGCACATCCGTGAGGGTCAGAGTGCTTCAACTATGATAAGTTCAGACACTTACTTCACTCTTAATGCAAAAGTTGGAGATAAAAAAGAGACCTCGCAACAATCTTTATATCTCTCTAAAAGAAATAAAAACAGTCTCGATGCCTCTTTGAATATAGCTGGCAAAGAAGTTCATGCAGAGCTTATCGAGTATATACCAGACGCAATAGAGACTACAGTTGCATCTCCTGATGGCATAGCAATGGCTAACATTATGGTAACGGGATCAGGAAAGGGCAAGCCTATTACTTTATCTTATGGAGAATTTTATGAGAGTGATGATTTTGTACTAGATTTTGACTCAAAAAAGAGCTTTGATAAGATGGTTGTATCTCTGTTTGTTGAAGATGGGGAGCTTTTTATAAAGCATGATATTCCTCTGAGCTTCTTAAAAATGGATGATAACTCAAATGGCACACTTGATGCAAATGAAAAACAACCTTTTGCTTCAAGAACTCTCTACTCTTTAGCTGGTGGCGGTTTTGTACTTCGTGACTTTTTACCAAAAGCTACTAAAAAGATAGTCTCAAACCCAAGTGCATCTCCGCAGAGGCCTGGATATGATGCTTTAGTTTTTAATGTAAGTGTGGGAGATAAAACTAAAGAGGTTATGATTTATGGACAAGCTGGAAGGATGGCAAAAGAGTATCATCGTAATATAAATGGTGTAGATGTGTATCTCTCTTATGGTTCAAAAAGATTAAGCATTCCTTTTGAGATCAAGCTTTTGGAGTTTGAGTTAGACAGATATCCAGGCTCTATGAGTCCTGCATCTTATGCTAGTGAAGTTATGCTTATAGATAAAGAACAAAACTTAGAAATGCCATATAGAATCTTTATGAACAACATCTTAGAGCACCGTGGATATAGGTTTTTCCAATCTTCTTATGACCAAGATGAAAAAGGTACAATTTTATCAGTAAACAATGACCCAGGAACTCTTCCATCATATATAGGATATTTCCTTTTAAGTTTAGGTATGTTGTGGTCGCTGTTTTCACAAAAAAATAGATTTGCAAAACTCGCTTCAAGAGCTAAGAGGGCTGCTGATGAGAAAGCATTGGGTTCACTTCTAGCTATCGGACTTTTGTTTAGTTTTACTCCATCTTTTGCACAGGAGTTAGACCCTACATTAAAGACTATTATCTCTTTTGATAAAGCTCATGCAAAAAAATTCTCAGAACTTGTTATTCAAGATAGTGGTGGAAGAATGAAACCTATGGATACGTTAACTACTGAGATTTTAGCTAAGGTTTATAGAGGTACTCACATAGATGTAGCAGGAAATAAACTAGACGCTAATCAAGTTGTACTAGCTATGATGATTAAGCCTGATTTATATCGTGATATTAAGATGATATATACAAAAAATGAAGAGATCAACAAAGTGATTGGTACAGAGTTAAAAGCAAAACATGCTTCTTTTTCACAGTTTTTTAGTGACCCTGATAATATGAGAGGCTACAAACTAGCAGAGCTAGTAGAAGTTGCAGTTAGAAAAGAACCAAAACATAGAGATATGCTTGATAAAGAAGTGTTAAAGGTTGATGAGAGAGTAAATATTGCTTACTCAGTCTATACAGGTGCACTACTTAGGATGTGGCCAAAACCAAATGATGATAACAATAAATGGTATCCAACTATAGAGTCACTTCAAACTTTCTCAAAAGAAGATGCCGAGAGAGTAAGACTTATTGCAGTTGACTACTTCTCAGCGGTAGATAAGGCACTCCTTAGTTCCGACTGGACTAAAGCAAATGCAGCATTAGAGAAGTTAAGAGAGTATCAAAAGTTTTATGGCTCACAGGTTTATTTGACGCAAAACAGTATCAAAGCAGAGATATTTTACAATAAAACAAATATTTTTGAATCTCTCTACCCTTACTACTTAGTGCTTGGTTTTGTTCTTTTGACACTTAGTTTTATCAAAATAGTAAAACCTGCATTTAAGATAGAGATGTTTTCTAAGATAACTCTAGGATTTTTAGTTCTTTTCTTTTTAGCACATACTTTTGGGCTTGGACTTAGATGGTACATCTCAGGACACGCTCCTTGGTCAAATGGTTATGAGTCTATGATATATATAGGATGGGCTACTGCTTTAGCTGGTATCTTCTTCTCAAGTCGCTCATCTATAACTATGGCATCTACTTCTATTTTAGCAGGTCTGATTCTCTTTGTAGCGCATTTAAACTGGATGGACCCACAAGTTACAAATCTAGTTCCAGTTCTAAATTCATACTGGCTAAGCATACATGTTGCAGTAATCACGGCTAGTTATGGCTTTTTGGGTCTTGGTGCACTCTTAGGGTTCATAGTTATTTTACTCTTTATTATTAAAACTAAAAGTAACGAGAAACATATATCTCTCTCTATAAAAGAGCTAAACGCCATAAACGAAATGAGCCTGATGGTAGGACTTGTACTCTTGACTATAGGTAACTTTTTAGGTGGTGTTTGGGCAAATGAGTCTTGGGGGAGATACTGGGGTTGGGATCCAAAAGAGACATGGGCACTAGTTACTATTTTGGTTTATGCGGTAGTTGTGCATCTTAGATTTATAAAAAGCATATATAGTGAGTTTAATTTTGCAGTTATCTCACTCTTATCTTATACATCTGTTATTATGACTTACTTTGGAGTAAACTATTACCTTGCAGGGCTTCACTCTTATGCAAAGGGTGATCCTGTTCCTATCCCTGATTTTGTTCCTATAACCTATGCAATTATCTTTGTATTAGTTGCACTAGCTTTTAGAAATAGAAAGTTAGTTTAGAGCAGACATATGGAGTTTAAAGGTTTTTCTAAAAAGACGCTGCCATTTTTAGAATCCATTCGCCAAAACAACAACAAAGAGTGGTTTGAGGCACATAGAAGTGAATACGAAGAGTTTGTACTAAACCCTTCAAGAGCTTTTGTAGAAGAGTTTGGTGAGCATCTGATGGCATTAGAGCCAACTATAAACTTCTCGCCAAAGATAAACAAGTCACTATTTAGAATCTATAGAGACACAAGACGAATGGGAGCTATAAAAGTTCCCCTAAAATATCGCATTGGGATTATTTTCTGGCAGGGCAGTGGTAGTAGGATGCAAACATCATCATTTTATCTGCACTTCTCTCCTGATGAACTCTTTGTAGCAGTAGGGGTGAGATGGTTTGAAAAGCCGATGTTAGATGCATATCGTGAGTATATAAAAGATGATGCTAGAAGAGATAACTTAGCTAGAATTTTAGAGATGCTAGAGTCAAAAGGCTATAAAACTATTGAAAAAGGGTATAAAAGATATCCAAAAGGCTTCAACAAAGAGATGTCTGATGCCCAGCTTAGCCTCTACAAAGGCATGGCAACTTACAAAATCTTAGAACCTAGCCTTATAGTAGATGGCGACTTACTTATTGAAACGCTTTATAAAATCTACGAAGAGATGCTAGAACTTCAACAAATTGTTTATGAAATTAGTTTGAGAGTTAAGGAAGATAATAATTATGCTAGAATGTAAGGAATAAGCCTTTTTAAGTTATTCTTTATAAAAAGGCTTGTGTCAAATTGGTAATGCAGCCCATATTGTATATTGTACAAATGCAGAAGTTTTAGTTAAAGACGAACTAAATGTTTATAACTCACTAAAATGGATTTGTGTTAGATCAAAAGCGGATAAGGATACTTTTCAAATACTAACAATCAAGAGTTTACATTAAAGGGTATTGCTAAAAATTTGGCTACAAATGAAGTGATAAACAAGTTTATGAAATTTAATATAGAATCGAATATAAACTATATGATTAACTCGTTAGACATTTCTAAAGGGCTTCATTTTGTAATATACTTAAAAATTATAATTTAAAACCACTTGAATGCGATCATTGTCAAACTCTGTTTTAGTAGCTGATTCTTTGTCTTTGCCTATAACATAGATGATTGTCGCATCTGCCTCGCCATCGTTATATTCACACTCTAAACCAAGGTTTACCTCAGTTACATGAGCTTTGTTGCCCACAGTTATAGCGTCAGCTTTGTAATCACCATAAGCTCCAAAAATATTAAAACCAGCTATCTCATAAGCTAAACCAAGCATATATGAACTACCATCTCCATAAGTACCATCGTGCAAAGTTCCAGCTGTCATAGTGTCTAGGTTTGTATAAGACGCACCGCCACCAAAACCTTCAAAGATTGACTTACCATCTTTTACACTTACTTTGTCAAAAGCAGCAGTTGCAGTCACATCATAAAAACCAGCCTCAACCATAGCACCTACGATGTTACCCTCAATATAGCTACTCTCTTTTTCATCTTCTGTTAAATACTGAGCAGCTATTGCAACGCTTATATCATCAGTAATATCTATAGTTCCAACGGCATCTAGATAAACAGCAGTAGTCTCTTTTGTTACATCATAGTACCAAACACTTGCTTCTAAAAAATGATCTGCATAAGTTACAGCACCAAGTCTTGTTCCATCTTCGCCAGTTTTGGCCCAAGAGTTGTTTACAGCGTTGCTATAGTCTGAATCAACACCTTGCCACGATAAAATATTACCAGCGATAAAAGCTAAACCCAGCTCCTTAAAAGTATATGAAGCGATGTAAGCCTCAAAAGTGTGAGGAGTCATTCTGATATCATCACTATCTGCTAGGGGGGTATCTATAAGTTGACGACCACCACGAAACTCAAATCCTTCGTATGAAAAGTTTAAGTAAGCCTCAGCTAGTTCTGTATATGACTTTTGGCTTGATGCCATCTCATCGTTGTACTTAGCATCTTTACCACTAAGTGTATCAACAGAGTGAGATGTATACATGGCAGCACCAAGACTAACGCCCATAAGTGAAGCAGTCTCATACTTTAACTGACCACCAGCCGCTGTAGCATAAGTGTCTTTATCTCCAGCTGTCTTAACTTTGTTTGTAGCGTAACCTAAACGAATCTGTCCACTAACTTCACCCTCGCTAAACATCTCAGTTAAATTTTTAACTTCTTTGGGAGTCTTTACATCTTCATTTGCAAAGGCAGTTGTGCTAAGTGCTAGAGCAGTTACTAAGCTAAGTTTTATCCATTTGTTCATATTTTTTAATTCCCTCATGAGACTAATTTTGAAAGTCAATATCATAATTATAGAATATAAAACTTATCTATTATTTAAATTGATAATCATTGTCAACTAGTTTGTGCATTTATTACATTTTTTATGAATAGTTATAAATTCAACATCCTCAGTAATATCTAAATCTATAAAATCAACTAAGTCTAATTTGCTTACATTAGTGCATTTAGTGCAGATGCAAAAGACCATAAGTGAGTCTTCTCTTAAAGCATAGTAAGCTCTTTTGAAATCATTTTGGATAACTACAATAAGTTTGCACTCTATAAAAAAATTTAAATGTCTATAAAGCGTGTTTAATGATATTTTTTTTGGGTAAGTATCGGAGAGCCCTTTTATAATGTCACAGATATTTAAACACTCATCACTCTGCATCAAAACATTGTATATAGCTTCTCTAGCTCTTGAGTTATTTGCTCTTCTTATTTGTATGCACTCGTTTAATTTTTCTAAGCTCATCTTATCTTTCTTTTTGCTCTCATATGAGAAAAAAGCTCGTCAAAAAAAACGAGCTATAAAGTTTTTAAAACTAAAAACTACCTCTTAAACCTGCAAAGTAGTATCTTCCTACATTTGAACCAAGCTCATCTTCTACACCACTATCGCCAATATTGTTAACTCCGCCATAAATCTCTATAGCCTTGTCTATCTTGTATCCAAAAGTGATATCAACAAGGTTGTAAGCATCTGTTTTACTATTAGGGATTGAGAGTTGAGTCGGAGCTCCTTGATTTATAACTTTTGTATAGTGCTGTTGCCCTATGTATTTTCCTATCAGTCCAAGATTTAACTTTTTTGTAGCTTGATAGTCAAAACTTAACATGAAAGTTCTATCTGGATTAAACTCAAGATCTTTGTTTGTTTTTTCATCCTCAGTCATTAGCTCATTGTAAGCAAACTTTGAGTTCAAGTTTTCAAGCAGTAAGTAGCTAAAAGATAGCTCTAGACCCTTAGTGTTTGCATCTGAGACATTTTCATAAGTATAGATACCACTGTTATTTCTTACTTGCTGGATTTTATTTGTGATTTGGTTGTAAAAAATAACAAGGTCATAACTTAGTTTAGAGTTTCGCCCACCTAATCCTATCTCATAAGCGTTTGTTGATTCTGGCTCTAAGTCATAACCTAAAATATCAGCACCTCTTTGAGGGCCATTTGGAGTATTCATATTTATATATAACTCTCTTATATCTGGAGTACGAAAACCTTGTGCAAAGTTTGCTCTTAGTTTTGCTAGTTTGTCAAACTCATAGATACCGCCAACTCTAAAAGTAGGTTTGTCCTCAGCGTTGCTAATCTCTTCATATCTAGCACCAAGAATTGTGTTGAACTCATCTGTCACTTCCCACTCATCTTGTAAGTAGATGGACTTATAATCAACTTTTTTCTCAGTCATTCCAATATTATTAGTAAACACAGAAGACTTTCTCTTCTCATCTCTATACTCAACTCCACCAGTTAAAAGATGTGCATCAGTAGCAAGATATGACGCAGATGCTTCATAAACTATAATGTCAACATCCGCATCCATAGCAGCATTTGCGGATGCACTCTCTGAAGGAAAACTAAAATCACCCCAATACGCAGCAGTAGTTGAGTTCCTTTTTTCATACTTAGAGTTATAAATCCTAGCCATTACATTTAGTTCATCCGTTGGTGCAAACTGGGCATCTATGTTCAAATCTAGTCTGTTGTTCTCATCGTGAGAGTTTACTGGAGCGTTGTAGATTGGTGTAGGGTTTGGTGCAGTTCTAGCTGGATGAACAAAACCAACATATACACCATCTCTCTCCTCTTTGAAGTAGTTTACATCTAGACCCATTATAAAGTCACTCGTAAAATCATAAGTAAGTCTTGTGCCTATAGTATAAATCTCGCTATCTTCTCTGTAGGTTGTATCAACAGCGTAGTAATCTTTTATATTTTTTATAGCAGGGTTTGGATGCGTAGATGGCTTAACATTTCCAGCACCAGTTTTTGCATAAGTATCAGCTAACTCTCTTTGCTCATAAGGTTTAGTTGTGATGAAACTACTATATGCGCTATAGCCAAAGCCCTCATTTTTGCCCTGAATGCTTAGAGCTAGGTTTGTAGTCTGTGCATCTGAGTCTTCGTTCATCCCAAATCTTGCATCATAGCTTATCTTCATCTCATCAGTTGGTCTTTTTGTGATGATGTTTATAACTCCACCAACTGCATCTGCACCGTAGAGTGAGCTCATAGGACCTTTTACTATCTCGATTCTCTCAATGATAGATGCAGGGATTCTTTGTAAGTCATAAGGGTTTTTAACCTCTCCAGCTAGGCGTCTTCCATCAAGTAAAAAGAGAGTTCCATTTGCTCCCATTCCGCGCATAGAGATAGATGATTTACTCTTAGAACTCGCACTAGGAAAGGTTCCATACTGCAAAATAAGCCCAGAAGTTTTACTCAAAATCTCGCCTAAACTAGAAGCTCCCATCTTCTGTATCTCTTCTTGTGTGACCACATCAACAGATGCAGCTACTCCATCTATACTCTTTTGTGTCTTAGTCGCAATACTTACAACCTCGATAGCTTTCATATCTTCAGCTGCAGTAGCGTAGTTGCTTAGTAGTAGTGCAAGAGATGCACTTATTGTAATCTTTTTCATTTCTTCCCTTTATTGTAACAGTCATAATAATCATTATCAATAGATAAGATTAGAACTATTTATTTTTTATTTAAGTAAGGGAGTATTTTACTCCCTTACTTATGTAGATGCAAGCATCTCCAAAAGCTCTGCAGAAGTAGAGCCTATGCAAAAGCTTTTAGTGTGGCTGTGCTACTAGTGAAAACGATGTAAGTTCATTTTCTTGAAGCTTCTCAAAGAGCCTCATAACTCTCTCATACTCCACTTCTTTATCTATTCGTATAAGGATTTGAGTACTTTTTTCATAAGTCGAAAAGAGTGCATCTAGATTGTCAAAGCTGTTTTTTTTGCCATCTATTGCAAGTTCCTTTTTACTAAGCTCTATAGTCACGCTTTTATCCTGCATCTCTTTTGCAGATGCTTCTAGATTTGGCAGGTTAAGTGCGAGGATTACATCCTCTTTTTTAAAAACAGAACTAACCATAAAAAATATCAGCAAGATAAAGACTATGTCAATAACTGGTGTAAGATCTGGTGCAATCGTAGGTCTTTTTTTACGCATCTTGGAGCTTCACATAGGTATATATCTCCTGAGTAAAAGAGAGTTCAAGCTTGTCCATCATGGCAACCAAATAGTTATAACCAACATAGTGAGGAATGGCTACGATGAGTCCAGCTATAGTAGTAATCATCGCCATTGAGATCCCATCTGCAAAAAAACTAGGATCGCCCAAACCATGCACGGAGATGCTAACAAAAGCGGTATAGATTCCTATCACAGTTCCTAAAAGTCCTAGAAGTGGCGAGATAGTAGCTATAATCTTTACACTCTCTAAACCACGCTCTAGTGAGTGCATCTTCTCATGAACTACAAGCTCTACCATTGAAATATCACTATTTTGCGGCAAAACCTCTATGCAGTCCTTGCATCTATCTTTTTTCTTCATCATAAAACTAAGAAGGATTAAAAACTTCCATAACATGATGATAAGACCAAAGCCTAACATTGCGATGAGGATTAGGATAATCACTCCGCCTTGATCTATAAACTGATGTAAATTCATTTTAATTCCTTGCGTATTTTATGGGTATGTTTAGATGCAGTGAGGTCAAACTCACACTATCTGGGATGGGTTTGTAAAACTCGATGGAGCGAACAACCTTAAGTGCAGCATCATCTAAGATAGAGTGTCCACAAGCCTCTTTTAGAAAAATATCTCTAAGACTTCCATCTTTGTTGAGTGTAAAGCTCACTTCACAAACGCCCTCTAGTTTTCTTCTTTTTGCCATCTTTGGATAGCGTTTGTTCTCATTTAGTGCCTCATAGAGTCCAGCTATAAAACTCTCCTTGGCTTTCTCATCAAAGATTGGTTTTTCCTCTTGCACAACTTCTTGGACTATCTCTTGTTTAGTCTGCACTTGAACTATCTCTTCTTTAACTACCACTTGCGGTGGAGTCTCTTTTACAATCTCTTGCTTGATGACTTCTTTTTTGACTACTTCATTTTTGACTACTTCATTTTTGACTACTTCATTTTTTATGGGTTTTGGTTTCTTTTTTGGTTTTTCTATGACTTTTTCTTTGACTATCTCTTTTTTTATCACTTTTGTTACTTCTTTTTTAACAATCTCTTGTTTTTTTGGAGCAGGGTTTATAACTAAAGCTAAGACTCTCTCTTTTGTTTTTGGTTGCACCTCGTGCTTGATGGTTATATAGCTGTAGCCTTGAAGTAGAGCATACAGAGAGCTTGCCACAACCACTATACTTAGTAACAATAATATCTTGTGCTCTTTGGGAGTCTTTTTTTCTCTAAGTGATAAGTTCATTTTGCAATCTTAGATAAGAAAAACTTAAATCTTGATTAAACCAATAATCATTATCATAATCTTTTTATCTATTAATATTATTGTTTCAAAAAGTCAAACATAAGCAGTGAAGTTTAATTTAATGATACTAATTATTAATATTAACAAAAGTATTATTCATATAATATTTCAAAATGATAAAAAAATTTATAAAAAAGAGTCTTGAAAACAGCTCACTAAACCACATCCTTTTTGTATTTTTATTGCTATTGGCTTTTGTATCTTATAGTAAAATCCCAAAGGAAATGTTTCCTCCAAGTACATTGGATATGATAAGTGTAAAAGGTCACTATATTGGTGCTAATAGCACTATCTTGGATAAGCTTATAGTTCAAGATATTGAAAATATTTTGCAAAATACTCAAGATTTATATGAGATACAAACTGTTATTACTAATGGTGAATTTCATATTAATGCTCAAATAAAAAATGAAACTCCAAAACAAAAAATAGTTAACAATATAAAAAATTCTATAGAAAATTTAAAGCAAGATTTACCAAAAGATATGGATATACCTACCGTTGATATATCAGAAAGTTATTTTCCATTAATAAATATATCTGTATCATCTAACACAAATGAAAGCTATATTGAAGTTGCAAAGGATTTAACAGAAGATATAAAAAAGTTAAAAAATTTATATAGTGTTACTCTCGATGGAGATTATAATTCTATACTTGTTATTTCATTAAACTCACAAAAACTTCTTGCTTACGGTATATCAAATGAGAAAGCTTACAATACTCTTATGAGTTTATACTCTTTATATCCCATAGGTTCCATTAGTTCCCAAAAACAGAAGTACTATGTTGAGAGTAAAAATGATAATATAGATATAAACACACTTCTTGAGACAGAAATAAAAATTGATGGTAAGCTAATATATGTGAAAAACATAGCAGATATAAAATATGATTATGAAAATAGAGATATTATAACTCGCACAGATGCTGTCCCTAGTGTTATAATTAATATAAAAAAAGCAAAACTTGGTGATAGTATAAAACTCTCTAAAGAAATTACAAATATTATTGATATATATAAAAATAAGTATAAAAATATAGAATTTAAAGTTTTAAGTGATAGTTCTTTTTGGATAAAAACTAGACTCAATACAATTGCTTCAAATATTATAATAGGTCTAATCTTACTATTTTTTTCTATCTGGTTATTTATATCTTTAAAGATTGCTATCGTTGTTTTACTTGGAATTCCCGTTAGTTTTGCTTTTGGTTTGATAGGTTTGGATTTTTTCCAAGGATCTTTAAATACTCTGTCTATGATAGGAGTTTTATTGAGTCTTGGAATACTTGTTGATGAAGCTATAGTTGTGAGTGAAAACATCGATCGTCACTTTAGTATGAACAAAAGTATTAAACAAGCATGTATAGATGGTACATATGAGATGATGCCAATTTTATTTGCAGCTATGCTTACAACTATCATAGCTTTTTTACCTTTAACCATGCTATCTGGTGGACTTGGAGTCTTTATAAAAATAATTCCTTTAATGGTAATCATCTTAGTTATAAGTTCATTTATAGAAAGTTTTGTTTTCTTACCACTACATTATAAAGAGTTGACATTTGGATTTTTAACTAACAAGGGTAATAGCATCAGAGAAAGAATGTGGAATAAGCTAAGTGCTGTCTATATAAACTCACTCTCTTTTTTTATAAAAAAACGATATCTTTGGGGCTTCTTTATTGTTTTTTTTACTCTTTTAGCCACATATACTTTAGCAAAGTCAAGTCGCTTTCAGCTCTTCCCAGAGTTTGATGCTATGACTATAAATATTATGGGTAAAGTTGAAAATGGTGCTATAAACTATACACTAACGGAGACTAAAGCTTTGGAGAAAATCTTAATAAAAGAGTTAAACTCAGATAATGTATCTTCGATTTCTACTATTATAGGAATGAATAGTGATGGTCGCTCCATGCATGAAAAAGGAAATAATCTTTTTACATTGACAGTAAATCTTAAACCGAAAAAACATGATGACTTTTTTAATAAAGTAATCAATCCTATATTTACCCCATATAAAGAAGATAATAGCTCTAGTAGAACTAGAACTTTATACGCTAAAGAGATTCAAAAAAAGATAGAATCGCTAATCCAAAAGCACAATCTTAAAAGTAATTTTTTAGAGTTTATTATAAATATACCACAAACTGGTGTTGTGAAAAACGATGTTGAAATATCTCTTTCTCATAAAAATAACGAAAAGATTAAAGAAGCATTAGAGAGTTTAGAACTTGCAATAAAAAATATAGATGGCGTTCATAGCATTAAAAATGATATGAAATATGATGAGATAAAAGCTGAAATTTTGTTAAATACATTTGGAAATAGTCTTGGCTTTACTCAAAAAGCAATAATTACAAAAGTTAGAAATTTTATTTCACTGCAAAAACTGTCTAAAATTGTTGATACAAATTCTGAACTCATAGAACTTAGAGTAAATTATGGAGATCATGAAAATTTGAATGCACTTTATGACTTATCTTTAGAAGTGCCAAATCAAAACTATAATGTCTGTTTAAAAGATATTGCTATTGTGAATTTTTCTAAAGATATTACCACAATAAAAAAAGATGACTTGCAAAAAATATTCACACTCAACGCTAGTTTTGATAAAGAGAAGATATCTTCTAGAATATTTTATAAAAAATTAAAACCAATAATTCAAATGATAAAAAACAATGGAGTGGAAGTTTATATAAAAGGAGAACAAAAAACTAATAATCAAAGGGAGTGTTAGAAATTTCGTGTCAGTTTGATAAAATACTATCAAGGACTGACAATGAATGAAGAAGTAGATTTTGATTTTGATGAAATCTTAGAAGAATTTAGAAGTGGAAAGAAACTTACAGGTAAAGGTGGACTTTTAG
>NZ_AUPZ01000012.1 GCF_000445475.1 Sulfurimonas hongkongensis | reverse complement strand
CCTATAATCTCATCTTTTTTGTAGCCACTAATTTTACATAATGCACTACTAACTGTCAAACGCAGAGGTAAAATACACCAGTAACGCAGATTAAAAATGTACCACTTTATTTAAAGAAGATACTATTTATTTCAAATAAATATTTGGAGTAAAAGTATGATAGATAAAGAGGAGTTTACTGTGATACATACTTTACGAAAGCGAGGATATAGTATAAGAGCCATATCAAAGATAGTAGGACTAGATAGACGGACAGTTGCAAAGCGTTTACAAGAGAATACTTTACAGCCTTATAAAAAAGTTATTTATAAATCTAAATTAGATCCATACAAAGAGTATATTATCTCACGAGTGCAGCAAGCACTTCCTGATACTATACCATCTACTGTAATTCTTGAAGAGATAAGAAAGTATGGCTACGATGGAAAGATACGAATCATTCAAACTTTTATAAGATCTTTAACCCTTGAAAAACCCAAAGAAGAAGTTGTAAGATTTGAGACTGAACCATCCTATCAAGCACAAGTAGATTGGACAATAATACGTTCAGGTAAAAAGCCTATTTATGGGTTTGTAATGGTGCTTGGATTTAGCAGAATGGCATTTGTTTATTTTACAGATAATATGAGACAAGATACATGGCAAGAGTGCCATGTAAAAGCATTTGAATACTTTGGTGGTGTTCCACAAACACTGCTTTATGATAACCTTAAAAGTGTTGTTATCTCAAGAGATAAATATGGGAAGAATCAACATGGCTTCAATAATGATTTTCTAGAGTTTGCCAAAGATAACTTCATCCCTAAACTTTGTAAAGTATATCGTGCAAAAACTAAAGGGAAAGTTGAGAGATTCAATCTCTATCTAAAACGCAATTTTTATGTACCACTCAAGTCTGCACTCAAAGGAAGTGATATTGCAATAACTACAGAGCTGTTAAACGGTAAGATATTTAGCTGGTTAGAGTATGCAAATGCAAGAGTACATGACACAACCAAGCAAAAACCTAGTGAGCTTTTTAAAGAAGAAAAACCACTGCTTGAACCTTTTTACAGAAGTGTTAAAGAACAGCCAAAAAATGATGAGACTAAAACATCTCCAGCACACACTCTAAATAAGCTAGAGATAGATATTACATATCATACAACAATATCTGATTATGAAAAGATACTAGGAGCTAATTATGCTTCTGCATGAGAATATATCTGAGTATTGCTCAAAGTTTAAACTCCCTGGTGTGCTAGAGCATTACCAACATGTAGCAGATAGTGCTGCTGAGGAGAAGCTATCTTATAGTGAGTATCTATACAAACTATTTGAGATTGAAAATAGTGGTCGAGAACTTAGAGGTAGACAAATGGTGCTAAAGATGGCAGGATTGCCAAAGCTAAAGACTATCGATACATTTGACTTTAAGTCCTCATCTGTTGATAAAACGCTTGTAAATGAGATACTAACACTACGATTTATTGATGAGTATAAAAACATATTGCTCTTTGGTCCAAGTGGTGTTGGTAAAACACATCTTGCTACTGCCATAGCATATGCAGTAACCCAGCAGAGGGTTAAAACTAAGTTTATCACGGCAAGTGACCTTATGATACAGCTTGAAGCCGCAAGTGCTACAAATAGACTTGATAGCTACTTTAAACGCACTATTGGAATACCAAGACTACTTGTCATTGATGAGTTTGGTTATGTTAAGTTTAATGAAACGCAAGCTAATTTGTTTTTTCAGGTAATTAACAAAAAATATGAGACTGGATCAGTCATTATTACATCTAATTTATCTTTTACAAAGTGGAAGGAGGTCCTCAATAATGATGAAGCATTAACAACAGCTATACTCGATAGATTGATACATCATTCTCATCTTATAAATGTGACTGGTGAAAGCTATAGATTAAAGCAAAAAAGGGAAGCTGGATTATTAGATATTTCAGTTAAATAATAAGTGTTACGAAGTGGTGCATTTTTGCACTGCGTTTTGGTACATTTTTGGATTGCGCTTGACAGTAGGCTATAGATAAATTCATGAGCCACCACAAACATTGCAAACCATATCAAAAGTATAGAGAAGTTGATAACAGAACACCAGAGCAAGAATGATAG